>JBEVIO010000430.1:0-5704 GCA_040510635.1 Binatia bacterium
ATTCCCTTGCCCTTGTACGGCTCGGGGGGTCTGAGATCACGGATTTTGGCGGCCGTTTCACCGAGCAATTGGCGATCGGCGCTGCTCAAAGTGATGATGATCTGGCGTTCGACTGATGCCGTCACTCCCTGCGGCAGCGGAAAAACCACTGGATGAGAGTAACCCAGAGTCATATGCACTTCTTGGCCTCTGACTTCTGCGCGGTAACCGACGCCATTGATGTCGAGGATACGGCTAAATCCCTGGCTCACTCCCTGAGCCATGTTGGCGATCAATTTACGCGTCAGCCCGTGCAGTGCGCGGATCTTGCGGTCATCTTGCTGGCGCTCGATGCGTACCACATTGCCATCGACTTTGACTTGAACGCCGGGCGGAATCACCGCTTGCAGTTTTCCCTTGGGTCCTTCGAGACGAACGGCGTTGGGATCGACCGCGACTTTAACACCCGCGGGAATTGTTACCGGTAATTTTCCTATGCGTGACACCTGGGACCTCGCCTCAACCTACCATACCGAGCAAATAAGTTCGCCGCCGACCTTGGCTTTCTGCGCTACCCGATCGACCAAGATTCCTTTCGGCGTCGAGAGCACATGAATTCCCAAGCCTTTACGAACCGGCGCCAACGCCTTGGCGCCGACGTACACCCGGCGCCCCGGCGAGCTCACCCGTTTCATGCCGGTAATGATCGGGCGATTCTCGCGATCAAACTTGAGTTGGATCACCATCTCCTCGCCAAACCCCACCGCGGCCTTGACCTTCTTTTGGTCTTTTAAATAACCTTCTTCGATCAAAATTTTCACGATGTTCTCTTTTAACCGAGACCACGGCACCGCGACTCTTTGGTGGCGCGCCCGCGACGCGTTTCGTATCCGCGTTAGCATATCCGCAATTGGATCCGTCATTCCCATGGTATTCTCCGAAACCTACCAACTGGCCTTAATCAGTCCCGGGATATGCCCTTTGCGCGCATGATCGCGCAAGCACAGTCGGCACATGCGAAAGCGGCGATAAAAAGCCCGCGACCGCCCGCACAGCGGACAGCGGTTGTATTCGCGCACTTTGAACTTGTTCGGCCTTTCAGCCTTAATTCTGAGACATGTCTTGGCCAATGGAAGTCTCCCTTTGTCGACTAACTGGCGAACGGCATGCCCATGAATTTGAGCAGCGCTCGACCTTCCCCGTCTGTCTTCGCCGTGGTCGCGATCGTGATCGTCATCCCACGGGTCTTTTCGACCTTATCCGCGTGAATCTCTGGAAAAATAATCTGCTCGCGCAGGCCTAGGGAGTAATTGCCCCGACCGTCGAAGGAGCGATCGGAGATGCCTTTGAAGTCGCGCACGCGCGGCAAGGCGACGTGGATCAACCGATCGAGGAATTCGAACATGCGCTCGCGCCGTAGAGTCACCATGCAGCCGATCGGCACTCCCTCGCGGAGCTTGAAATTTGCGATCGCCTTTTTCGCCCGCGTCACCACCGGCTTTTGCCCGGTGATCAACGTGACCTCAGCAACCGCCGTGTCGACGACTTTGACATTCTGCGTCGCTTCACCCAAGCCAACGTTCAATGTGATTTTCGTTAACCGTGGGACTTGCATAGAGTTCTTATAGCTGAACTCCTGCATCATCGCCGGAACAACCTCGTTCAGATATTTTGTTTTCAATCGTGCCATGCGCACCATCAGTCTAAAGCTTCGTTGCAGCGGCGGCAGATACGGATCTTGGTCCCGTTGGCGAGCACTTTTCGGCCGATGCGCACCGGCGCGTTACATTTATCGCACAAAAACATGACATTGGAGGCATGAATGGCGGCCTCTTTCTCGACGATCCCGCCGGGCTGCTGCGGCCCGCGCGGCTTAGTGTGCCGTTTAACGATATTGAGCCGTTCGATAATCACAGCGTCTTTTTCCAGCAACACGCGGAGCACTTTCCCGGTCTTGCCCCGTTCCTTGCCGCCGATGACCATGACGCTGTCGTTTTTCCGAATCTGCACGAGTAAGCTCTCCTCGATCTGCGTTCAAAGCACTTCCGGCGCGAGAGAAATAATCTTCATGAACTTCTTGGCCCTAAGCTCGCGCGCCACCGGTCCGAAGATACGCGTGCCAATCGGCTCTTTCTGGTTGTCAATCAACACCGCCGAATTATTGTCGAAACGGATGTAGGTGCCGTCGGGCCGGCCCAATTCCTTCGCCGTACGCACCACCACGGCTTTCATGACCTCGCCTTTTTTTACTTTCCCGTTAGGAATCGCTTCTTTGACGGAAACCACGATAATATCGCCGATCGAGGCATACTTGCGCTTGCTGCCGCCGAGCACCTTGATGCACTGCACGCGGCGCGCGCCGGAATTGTCGGCCACATCTAATGTCGTTCGCATCTGGATCATGGATCGATCTCAACCGCCCGGACACAAGCAAATCTAGGCGCCGGCTCCTTTCACATCTGCCTCCATCGCATGCCCCCGCTCCAACACTTTGCTCACCCGCCAACGCTTGTCGCGGCTGAGCGGGCGGCACTCGACGATGAGCACGCGATCACCGACATGACATTGGCTCTGCTCGTCATGGGCCTTGACTCTCGTGCGCCGTCGCAGGATTTTTTTATAGCGCGGGTGCATGACGGTGCGCTCGACCGAAACCACCACGGTTTTTTGCATGCGGTCGCTGACCACCAAGCCAGCTCGTTCTTTTCTCGACCCTGGGCTGTTCATGCTCACCCTCTCTGATCCACGGGCGCCTTTTCACGAAGAATCGTTTCGACGCGCGCCAAGTCACGCTTGGTCTCTTTGAGCTTCATCGGATTCTCCAGCCGGCCGGTGGCTCGTTTGAGTTTCAGGTTGCCGATCTCCTCGCGCAAAGAAGCCCGCTTTTGATCCAGATCTTCGGCACTCATTTCGCGCAGTTCTTTAGCTTCCATGAGCCACGCGCCTCCGCTGCACCGTAATCGTCGGAATCGACAACTTGTGCGCCGCTAAACGAAACGCCTCCTTGGCAAGCGGCCCCTCGACCCCTTCCATCTCGAAGAGGATTCGTCCCGGTTGGACAACCGCAACCCACATTTCGGGCGCCCCTTTGCCCTTTCCCATGCGCGTTTCGAGCGGCTTTTTGGTCAACGGCTTATCGGGAAAAATACGAATCCACACCTTGCCGCCGCGCTTGAGATAACGCGTCAGCGCAACGCGCGCTGCCTCGATCTCCCGCGCGCTCATCCAGCCGCGGCCGACTGCCTTCAGCCCATAATCGCCAAATGCCAAAGTCGAACCGCGGTGAGCGGTGCCGCGCCGGCGTCCTTTTTGCAATTTCCGATATTTAACTTTTTTTGGTTCGAGCATTTTTCATCAGTTGTCGTCGTGGGTAACTTCCGCCGATCACCCACCCATCATAGCCTTCTGCTGCTCTTCTTCCGCGGTCAAAACCTCGCCGCGAAAAATCCAAACTTTGACGCCGATCACGCCATAGGTCGTGCGCGCCTCGGCGAAACCGTAGCTGATATCCGCCCGCAACGTATGGAGCGGCACGCGCCCTTCACGGTACCATTCGGTACGGGCGATTTCGGAACCGCCCAACCTGCCAGCGCTTTGAATTTTTACGCCTTGGGCGCCCATGCGCATGGCGCGGGAAACGCTTTCCTTCATGGCGCGGCGAAAGGCGACACGGCGCTCTAACTGCAGCGCGACGTTTTCCGCGGCCAACTGGCCGTCGAGATCCGGTCGTCGCACTTCGTGAATGTTGATGTACGTCTCACGCTTGGTGAGCTTGGTAATTTCTTCCTTGAGTTTTTCGATCTCCGCGCCTTTTTTGCCGATCACGATACCGGGGCGCGCCGTATGAATATTGATCTTGGCCTTATTCGCAGCTCTTTCGATCTCGATGCGCGAGATGCCCGCGTGATAGAGCCGGCTCTTTAAAAATTTCGTGATGCGAAAATCTTCATGCAGCAGCTTCGGATAGTCATGACGGGCGAACCACTTCGAATCCCACGTCTCGATCACGCCCAGGCGAAACATCTTCGGATGTGTTTTTTGACCCATCAGGCTCTAACTCCTCTCCCGCGCTTCGTCGAGGACGATCGTCACGTGGCTCAGCCGCTTGCGCACGCGCGTGGCCCGGCCCTGGGCGCGCGACGTAAAGCGTTTCCACATGCCGGCCTCGTCCACTTTTGCCTGCTTGATAAATAGTCGGTCGACATCGACGCTCTGCGTATTCTCGGCGTTTGCGACCGCCGTGCGCACGGTTTTAGCGACGATGCTCGCAGAGCGTTTGGGCGTGAACTTGAGAATGTTCAACGCTTCTTCGACGCCCTTGCCACGGATTTGGTCGACCACCAAGCGAACTTTTCGCGGTGAGACTCGGATAAATTTTGTGATCGCGCGTGCTTCCATAATCTCGCTGGCTTCTTTGAAAAACTACCGGAGCCATCAACTCCTAATCGCTAACTGACCAACTTCCTCTACGGCTTAGGCGCCGGTGATGCCGCGGGCTTTGGCGTCGCTACTGCTCTCGGCGCTGCCGCCGGCGCGCCCGTCGTTTCTTTAGCCTCGGCTTTGCGGTCACCGGAATGGGCGAAGAATGTCCGGGTGGGGGAAAACTCACCGAGCTTGTGACCTACCATATTTTCGCTGACAAACACTGGAATAAACTTTCTGCCGTTGTGTACGCCGATCGTTAACCCGACCATCTCGGGCGTCACCGTCGAGCGGCGCGACCAGGTGCGAATCACCTGCTTCTGCCGCGACTCACTGATCGCGGCAATTTTTTTTATCAGATGCGGGTCGACAAAGGGCCCTTTTTTTACCGAACGCGCCATCGCTACCTACCTTTTCTCCGTTGCACGATATACTTGTCCGAGGAATGATTCTTTCTCGTCTTGTAGCCTTTGGTCGGCTTACCCCACGGCGTCATCGGATGATTACCCTTCGATCTGCCTTCGCCGCCGCCATGCGGATGGTCTACCGGATTTTTGGCGATACCGCGTGTCGTAGGACGAAAACCCAGCCAACGCATTCTACCGGCCTTGCCCCAGGAAACATTTTCCTGGTCGGCGTTACCGACTTGACCGATGGTGGCTCGACAATTGGCCAAAACATAGCGCAGCTCGCCCGAGGGTAACTTGAGCAGCGCGTAGGACCCTTCCTTGGCCATGAGCTGAGCGCCCAAACCGGCGCTGCGCACCAACTGACCGCCTTTGCCGATCTTAAGCTCGATATTGTGCACGACGGTGCCGACGGGAATAAACTTCAGCGGCAATGAATTTCCCGGCTGAATGTCTATGTTGTCGTCGCCGGCGATCACCGCGGCGCCAACTCGCAAGCGTTCGGGGGCAAGAATATAGCGCCGCTCACCGTCGGCATAACAAAGCAGCGCAATCCGCGCTGAGCGATTGGGATCGTATTCGATCGCTTCGACTTTTGCCGGCACGTTGAATTTATTGCGCTTAAAATCGATCACCCGATAAAGCCGTTTGTGACCGCCGCCTCGATGATCCGCGGTTACCCGACCAGTGTTATTGCGTCCACCGCTGTGGTTAAGCCGCTTGCGCAAACCCTTTTCCGGTCTCGCCTTGGTCACCTCATCGAAAGTGAGTCCGGTGCGAAAACGCATGCCGGCTGAGGTGGGTTGATAGGTCTTAATGGCCATTGGTAGGTTCTCTACTTTTTATGCTGCGCCGAAAAAGTCGATCTTGTCGCCCTCTTTGAGCGTCACGTAAGC
>JBEVIO010000431.1:0-3007 GCA_040510635.1 Binatia bacterium
ACGGACCCGGACGAGCTCGGCAGCAACTATCCCACGGCGTTGTCGATTCAAGCCGACGCCAAGATTGCCCTGCGCGCGATCATCGATGGCGTAAAAAGCCGCCAGACGAAAACCGTAGTGAACGGCGCAAGAGGGCAAGCGATCCAACAAGCCAAGCAAGCATGGAAGAACGATGTCGAGAAGAGATCCGCCAGCGGAGGTTTGACCTACGAATCCGTGATGAGAGGTCTCAACGAGCTGCTCTCCGGCAACGAAATACTGACCACGTCGGGCATGACCGGCGACACGCTGCGCGGCATTGACGCGGTGAATCCCATCATTCACGCCGGCGAGTTCCGTGCCATCGGCACCGCCCTCGCAACGGCCATGGGAGTCAAGCTCGCCCGCCCCGACGCCCGCGTCATCTGCGTCACCGGCGACGGTTCCTTCATGATGGAACAGCAAGAGCTCGCCACCGCGAGCTATCATAAGATCCCAGTGTTCGTCCTGATCCTACGTAACAATGCCTACGGCGGCATGAAGCGCGACCAGATAAAAACCTACGGCGGCCGCGTCATCGGCACCGAGCTTTTCATTCCCGACCTGCCGCGCCTTGCCGAGCTTTATGGCGCCAAAGGCTTCAGCGTAACGCGCAAAGAAGATCTCAAGCCCGTCTTCCAGCAAGCGCTGGCGGCCGATGAATTCGTGGTCGTGGATGTGAAGTTAGATTGATCGGCAGCGGCTTAATGCAACGGCAGCATTGGCACTCCAGATTGGTTGCGCTTTGTTTGTTTGCCGCGGCCGTGTCGCTTTTCGCCGCGCGCGCTGTTGCCGCTGAGTTACAAGACGAATGGAAAAAGACCATCGAAGCGGCAAAGAAGGAAGGCAAGGTCGTCGCCGGCGGTCCGCCCACCGCGGTGTTGAGGAAGCAATATAAAGAAACTTTTGAGAGCAGGTTCGGCATCGAGCTGGAACTTGTCTCCGCGCCGGGCCCGCAGAATGCCGGCAAAGCGATGGCGGAATTCAAAGCAGGAGTGCGTTACTTCGATGTGCTCCATGGCGGCTCGGGCACGCTCGAACCATTAAAAAATGAAAACATGCTCGTATCCTTCATGGACTACTTGATCCTTCCCGAAGTGAAGGACCCGCGACAGTGGTGGGGCGGCCATATGTGGGAAGACAACGTCAAAACCAATCGTTTCATCTATTCGTTCTCGGCGGATTTCTCGATTCCGCCTTTTTACAATGCCGATCTGATAAAGCCAGACGAAATAACTTCCTATGACGATCTCTTGCAGCCCAAATGGAAAGGAAAAATCGGATTCTTTGAACCGCGTGTTCCCAGCGCCGGCCAAGGACTCTGGGGCTTCCTGATGAAAAACAAGGGCAAAGAGTTCTTGCAGAAGTTGGCCCAGCAGGAACTGGTGATCCATCGCGACGGCCAGCAGCTGGCGGTGGGGTTGGCCAAAGGAACGCTCGCCGTCGCTTTGGGACTGTCGCAGCGTTTCGTCGATCCCTATATTAAGGGCGGCCTGCCGATAAAAGTTCTGCTGGCACTCAAGGAGGGGTTGAGCGGCAGCAACGGATTCGGCACGGTGGCGATCATGCGCAACGCGCCGCATTCGAATGCAGCCCAGGTTTACATTAACTGGCTCCTCAGCAAGGAAGGGCAGGATCTATACGGCCGAGCCCTGACGCAAGGCAGCCGCCGTCTCGATGTCGACACCAAATGGCTGGCAAAATTTAACACGCCCGCCGCCAAGGATGTCACGACGCCGGAAGATTTTGAAAAAGTGCGTTTCTACGGCGAGGATATTATCACTGAGTGGCGCGTGCCGGGCGGCGAATTCGCGCGAAAAATTTTGAAGTGAAAGGGCAAAGCGAAAAGAGCCTGAAATTCTCGAGATTTACTAGTGAACTGTAACAGTTGGTTCACGTCTAACTTCGAAGAACCCTTCGACAAGCTCAGGGTGAACGGTCAAGGCACAAGCCGTTCGTGGTGAGGCTCTCGAACCATGAACGGCAAACGCTATGTAGCTATTACAGTTCACTACCGTGCCAGATTTAGCTCGCCGCAGGCTTTTTCGAGAAAATTGTGATCGACGATTTGCCCAACGCCGAAGGGCTGGGAGACTTTGGAGTCTTCCCGCACCAAGTCGATCATCAGCTGCATGCCCTCGTTCTTGACTGACATGTCGCGGATCACGCCGCGGTTTAGCTGCTGGAGCATCGCACCGGCGAGCCGGCGGTCGGAAAGCTTCCATTGCTTCATGATAATGCCGATGACTTCATCGCGGTTGCGCTGATCTAAACTAAAAATAAATCCGCGCAGCGTCGCCCGAACCATGCCGTAGACTTCGTCGGGACTCTCCTGGATCTTTTTGACCGAGGCGCCAAAACCGTTTTGCGGAAAACTCACGATGTCACCGAGAAAGAGCAGCTCGTTGTAGCCTTTCTCCGTGGCAATGATGTTTTCCGGCACGCCGAGAAGCGCCGCATCGATGGTGCCGGACTCCAGCGCTATCCATCGATTGTCTCTCAGCGGCACCACCGCGACATCGCGGCCGGGAACAAGGCCGAAGTGTTTGAGCGCCAGGTCCGCCATCAAAGTCGCCGTTCCGCCCGCGGTGCTGCCGGCGACCTTTTTACCCTTGAGATCGCGCGCCGAGCGGATTTCCTTCTTCGCGATAAAAGATTGCAGCGGGCGGTCGACGGCGCAGGCGAGGATCTTGGCTGGATGGCCGCGCACAATGGTTTGAACAATGCCGTTTACCGCTGCGCTGTAGTCGAGATCGCCGCGCGCGAAGGCCGCATTGACGGCTTGGGTTGCCATGAAAATAATTTCCAGGTCGATTCCCTGGTCGCGGTAAAAGCCCTTGTGATAGGCCACATGGAAAGGCAGAAAACCGATGTTGGTCGACTGCATACCCATCCTGACTTTTTTCGCCGACGTCTGCGCATGTACTTTCGCCTTTGCGGCGGCGCAAAGGAGAAATATTAAGCAACCGGCAAGGAAGACCAGATGATT
>JBEVIO010000432.1:0-4264 GCA_040510635.1 Binatia bacterium
AGGTATTCGAGCACGGCCCGATAAAAGGGCTGCTGATTTTCGGTCGAGGATAGCGGGACCAGTTTGGCTTTCATCAGTCGTCCTAAGTTTCGGGGATTCAATCAGGCGAAAGGGCGGTTGATCGGGAAATGTATGCTGCAAGAGTTTCATAGCGACATTGTATACCGGCACGTCATTCTTGGTCCGACCTTCGGGCAAACCGCGATGCGCATGGCCGTGGAACACGGCAGTCACAGGATAGCGATTGAGTGGCTCTTCGAGTCGGCTGGATCCGAGGAAAGGAAAAATTTCAAGCGGCTCGCCCATGACCGTGGCCGGGATCGGCGCATAGTGAAGCAGAACGATGCGTTTTTCCGAACGAAGCCGAGCGAGAGCGCGTTCGAGCTTGAGAGCTTCCGAGATCGCCTCATGAACGAAGCGCTTGATCATTTCCTCCCCCCACGGCCCAAGGGCGCGCTCGCCAAAGCCGCCGCAAAATCCTTTCACGCCCGCGAAGCCGATGCCCAGGACTTCCCGGGCGTCACCGTCCAAAAACAGCGCCGGCTTCCGAGAGAATCCTTACTACAGCTTCTTGCTTTCCTGACTCATATTCGTGGTTCCCGAGCACGGCGAGGACGGGAATCCTCAAGTTAGATATCTCCTTTGCGATCACCACGGCTTCATCGGGCAAGCCGTAGTCGACAATGTCGCCGCACATTAAAAGCATATCGGCTTGCTTCGCGATCTGCGCGAACAATCCGGGCATGCTTTCATAGGAGGCGCTATTGCAATGAATGTCCCCGATCGCGGCAACGCGCATGATGGTTTTTTCTTTCACCGCGGGCGAAAAAATCTCGCCTCTTGGCAACTACGAAGATCGCCGAAACTAAGCTCAGGAATTTTTCCGCTTCTCTGCGACCTGTTTGAGAGCTCGCTTGCGCAAGCTTTCGTTGCTGTTGACCGTAGCGAAGATTCGGTTGTAGCGCTCCGGCCGCAGCCGAAGCTGCGCCTCCTGGTGAGTTGATATTTTTTGGTTCTCGAGTTCGCCACACTGGGCTTAGTGCCACGTTTCCGACCGCTTCGCGGTTTGGCCACCAAACAAATCGGAGAGAATGTAGGCCGCCAAAACATGCGCATCGATCTTATTTTGCACCAGCCTTTCAGTCTCTTCTGTCAGGGCAAACATCAACTCTCCCAAGGTAGCCCCCGAATACTCGTCGCGTTCCATATTTTGGTCCTCCGTAAATCTGCTTGCTGGCGCAGAGGTGAACCGCAAGTCCCATGCCAGAGCTTTCCGTGACCGGGCGCTGTGATTCGCAAAGGCCATTTAAGCCGGCAAGCGAGGCAAATAATTTGCTTGAAGGGAATTGGCTGACGGGAGAGCAGCAATTTTACTTCACAGCTCTGAAGTTCGACCCGCGCGCACGGTCGCGCTAGCCGCTTGCTTCCATGCTCGAAATGCCTTGGCGCGCAAAGCGATTTTCCAAGCTGCGCTGGGTCGACAAGACCTTGGTGGCGTATTGCAGCGGCAGCGTTTGCTTCGCCGCGATCATTTTGCTGACCCAGGTTGGGCCGGCATTGTAAGCCGTCAAAGCAATCTTGAGATCACCGAAGAGATCTTTCATATGGGCCAAGTAAGAGGCGCCGACTTTCACATTGACAACCGGATCTTTGAGATTAAGTTTTCGGTTTTTGTCCGCCGGTGAAATTTTTCCCTCTTCGACCAGGGCCGCGACTACAGTGGGTTGTACCTGCATGAGACCGAGTGCGCCTTGAGGCGAAACTGCTTTTTGATCGAAGCGACTCTCCACCTCGATAATCGCCATGACGAGCAGGGGATCGAGTGAGTGTTTTTCGCTCTCGTCTGCGATACTGCGAGTTAATCGCGCGAGTGCCTCATCGCTCATCCGAGCTTCCTGCAAGTCCAGCGCCGAGCGAACCTTCGACAGATGGTAACCTTTCAATGGCTGAGTCTGCCCGCTGTCACCGATCAAGGGCGTCGGATTGAGCAAGGCGAGAATGAAAATCGAGATCAATAGTCGTTTCGACAGGGATCGAAGCAACCATCCAAGGTTGGGGTTCGTCATATTGATCCCCTTTCGTATAGATTCGGCTCGAACCACTACCGCGATCGACGCTCGCACATTTCTCTTTCGCGTTCTCGATCCGATTGCCTCAACCACAATGATACCAAGGCAAGGACGATGCCACTTTACCGTGGCGCATTCGATGCTAAATACAAAGAACTTTCACAAAGGAAGATCAGAAAAAATTACTGGCTGAAGGAAATTTTTAACATTTGTTACCGGCGGCCTGTAGATCGCGACTGCGAGCTTCACGCTATGACGAGTCAACGCGGCGACCTTCGAACGGTCGGTGACAAGCGGCGTCCTTTGTGAAAAGTGATCTCGTCGATGCCTAACGGTTCCCCTGAAGGAGCCGACGGTCCCGGTGCCCACCCACATGCACGACATTTTTTTTCATCCGGCCTCCAAGCACTAGTTGTTATTCATCGGCTCCTGCTCGAGGACGATCTTCAATCACACTCAGCCCGTTGGTCTTTATCTATGAGGTTCGTTTTTTTGTCGCAGTGTCGAACTGCTTGTCTTTCATTTGACGGAGTAGATCGGCAAACGACGACCGAGCGATCACGCGGCTAAATTGCGACCGGTAATTATTGACGATGCTGATGTTCTCAATGACGACGTCATAAATTTTCCAATCACTACCCGTCTGGCGAAGTTTATAGCTGACGCTGGTTTCTTCGCCCTTGCTGCTGGTGATCTTGGTGTCCACTTGAGCGTACTCGCCGTCCTGTTTGTCGCCCGTAAAAGTGACCTTTTCGCCATTGTAGGAGCCCAAGTTGCTGGCGTAGGAAGTTTCGATCAGCTCGGTAAACAATTTGACAAATTCCCGCTGCTCTTCGGGGCTGCGGCGTTGCCAGTCGGCGCCGAGCGAGCGTTTAGCCATTTCGGTAAAATCGAAGTTCGGGAAAATCACTTGCCTCAGTTGTTCGATGCGCTCGCTTTTCTTCGCTTCCGGTTTGAGGTTGGGATCTTTCAGTATGGCGATGACCTTTTCGACCGAGCTCTGTATTTGCTCGCGCGGAGTAGCGGCGTCGGCTCGATCGACAAACATCAATACAAAAACAATCGTTGCTAAAAAGAATCGGAAAGCGGCAAACTTACGTCGACAAATAATTGTTGTAGCCATCGTCGGACCTCACAAAATAGATCGGTAAATGGAATCGTCCCCTGAATCAGCAACGCCTGTGCCAATACCTGAAACAAGCGCAGATTTGTTGAGCTTTTGTCTGAGATTGTTGGAGTAGCCGGAAGAACTGTCTATTTTTTTGTCAGGCTTTTTCAGACGTCGAAGAAGGGGATTGACTACGACCAAAATGAAGATAAAAGCCGCACCAGGCTCGTTGGCCCGAAAATCCTACAACGAAAATCGGGTGGCGGTTTACGATGACGCCCAATCCGATTTCAATCTACTGAGAAATCGGGGTTTTCGCTGCGACTCACTTAAGAAGATTTGTAAGCTTGCGACGACCTGCGGTGACCGGCTTTCTTCCGGGATCTGGAAAAGCCCCAGCCACTGGGTCGCGCGGCCGATTGCAACGCGGCTCGAAAACACCGAGAGCGGCAAGGAAAAAATCAGCGGAAGTGATACCGGAAACAGCCACCAAGCGAGAATCGGACTCAGATAGTAAGCACCGATTAGCCATCCAAGGGCGAACAGCGTGGAAAAACCATGGTGCTCAAGCGCTTCGCGCCAACTCGTCTCGCTATCGTTACGCCGCTGCGCCGTCCATTTTATTTGGCGGCCGAGCAAAGTCAGCAGAACAAATTTAGTGTGAAACCACATGCGGGTCGGCGCCATCAAAGTCGAAAAGACGATCTCCAGAGCGATACTGGCGCCCAATCGCAACACGCCGCCGAAACCAGCGCAATCACGGTTTTTAAGGATCACAGCAAAGCTTAGCAATTTCGGTAACACCAGGAGCACTCCAGTGGTTGTCAAAAGCGCGATCGTCAATTCTGGATGCCAAGTCGGCCAATTCGGAAATAGGCTCGGCCGAAAGGAAAAATAGACAGGAACCGTCAACGACTGCACAATGACTTCGGCGCTGGTAAGCATTAAAAAAATCGCCCAAAGAAGCGCCGAAGCATAAGCCATAATGCCCATGCCCATAATCGCACGATGGCCGAATCGAATCCCGTCGCCCGCCAGCAAGCGGAGATGCTGCAAGTTGCCCTGACACCAGCGGCGGTCGCGCTTG
>JBEVIO010000433.1:0-4891 GCA_040510635.1 Binatia bacterium
CTCTCACCGATTCGGTTGACAACCAAGATTGTCAGTGACATAGGATAGTTAAGCTAAACGGCAGTAACACCTAATTTTATTAACTTGTTAGATCAAATAGATTTAAAAATACTTTTTATTCTGCAAAATGACGGGCGTAGACGGCTTGCCGACATCGCCGATGAGGTCGAGCTGTCGGCGCCCGCGGTCATGGAGCGAGTCAAAAAGTTGGAAGCGAGCGGCGTCATTCGGGGCTATCAAGCGCTCCTCGATGGCAAGAAGGTCGGCAAGGAGATCACAGCGTTTATCGGCGTGTCAATCGGCAATCAGCGCGACATGGACAAGTTCGCGCGTGAGATGATGCGCTATCCGGATGTTTTGGAGTGTCATCACGTGACCGGTGATGAAAGCTTTATGCTCAAAGTAAAATCAGCCAATACCGGCTCACTGGAGAAACTGCTGGGCGAGATTCGCTCCGTTGAGGGGGTGACAAGAACCGTTACGCGGGTGGTTTTGTCGACGACGAAAGAGGGGCAGGCACTGGAGATCGATGCTAGATTGGCTGAAGTTTCCCACGCTAGAAAGAAGTGACGACGGCAAAAAGGGTTGCGAACGGGCAGGCGACTCGCTAGGTATAACAAAAAAGTGGCTCGCGATCAGGTTTTCGCAATCTTGATTTTGTTTATATTGGACCAAGGTGATTATTAAGGTGCAATCATGACTCTTTCCGGGTTACCGCCCAAACAGGGCCTGTACGATCCGCGTTTCGAGCACGATGCCTGCGGCGTCGGCTTCGTGGTCCATATCAAAGGTGAAAAATCCCATGAGATCGTTGAGCAAGCGCTGACGGTTTTGCAGAACCTCGATCATCGCGGCGCCTGCGGCTGCGAGGAAAACACCGGTGATGGAGCGGGTATCTTGATGCAGATTCCACACGCGTTTCTCAAAGACGCGTGTGGCGGTTTGGGAATTCAACTGCCGGATCCGGGCGAATACGGCGTTGGCATGATTTTCCTTCCCGATCACCGCGACCAGCGTCGCCGTTTCGAGCGAACTCTCGAAAAAATTATCGTCGAGGAGGGGCAGAAGTGTCTCGGTTGGCGCAAGGTGCCGACCGACAATATGTATTTGGGCGAGAGCGCAAAAACCTACGAACCTTTCGTGCGTCAGGTTTTTATCGGGCGGGGCGACGCCGTGGAAGACGACTTGGCTTTCGAGCGCCAGCTCTACGTGATTCGACGGCGTGTCGAAAATGCGATCCGTTACGCCGGTTTGGCCGGCGGCGACTTTTTCTATATTCCCAGCATGTCTTGCCGCACCCTGATTTACAAAGGCATGCTGACGCCGCGCCAAGTAGTGACCTTTTACCCCGATTTATCGGACCCATTGGTGGAAAGCGCGATCGCCGTGGTTCACTCGCGCTTTAGCACCAATACTTTTCCCAGTTGGGGTCGCGCTCATCCCTACCGCTATTTGATTCACAACGGGGAGATCAACACGCTGCGCGGCAATGAGAACTGGATGTACGCGCGCCAGGGCATGGTCGCATCCGAGCTTTTCGGCGATGATCTAAAAAAAGTATTCCCGATAATTCAGGAAGACGGCAGCGACTCGGCTAAGTTCGATAACTGCCTCGAGTTCCTGGCGTTGAGCGGGCGCTCTTTGCCACACGCCGTCATGATGATGATCCCGGAGCCGTGGGAAAATCATGAGAGCATGGATGACAAGAAGCGCGCCTTTTACGATTATCACAGCAGCTTGATGGAACCCTGGGACGGACCGGCATCGATCGCCTTCACCGACGGCACTGTGGTCGGGGCTGTGCTCGACCGAAACGGTTTAAGGCCGTCGCGCTACTACGTGACCAAGGACGATCTTGTCATCATGGCCTCGGAAGTCGGCGTGCTCGACGTACCGTCGGAGCGTGTGTTGGAAAAGCGCCGGCTGCAGCCGGGCAGAATGTTTCTCGTCGACACCAGCGAAGGGCGCATCATCAGCGACGAAGAAATCAAGCAGGAGATGGCGGCGGCCAAGCCTTACGGCAAATGGTTGAAAGAGAACATCGTCCGCTTTGCCGACTTGCCCGACGTCAAGGAAGAGGAGCCGAAGGCGAATCATCAAGCGACGCTCCAGCGCCTGCAAGCGTTCGGCTACAACTTCGAAGACCTGCGCGTCAACATCGGCCCGATGGCGCAGAATAGTATCCAACCCGTCGGTTCCATGGGCACGGACACGCCGCTCGCGGTTTTGTCCGACAAGCCACAGTTGCTTTACAATTATTTCAAGGAGCTGTTCGCTCAAGTTACCAATCCACCGATCGATCCGATCCGCGAGGAATTGATCACTTCGACGACGTTGACGATCGGCAGTGAGGGCAATCTCGTCGATCCGAAGCCCGAAAGCTGCCGGCAGTTGAGGCTGCCGGATCCGATCCTCAAGAATTCCGATATGGAAAAGCTCCGGCGCATCGATCAGCCGGGAATCAGATTGGCGACTTTACCGATCTTGTTCAAGCCGAGCGAAGGCAAAGCGGGCCTGGAACGCGCGCTAGGAAATCTGTTCAAAGCGGCCGACAAGGAGATTGCCGCGGGAACAACGATCCTTATTCTTTCCGACAAGGGCGTCGATCGCACTCTGGCGCCGATTCCGGCGCTGCTCGCAACCGCGGGCTTGCATCATCATTTGATCCGCACCGGAAAGCGCACGCGGGTGGGCTTGGTTCTCGAATCCGGCGAGCCACGCGAGGTGCATCATTTCTGTCTCTTACTCGGGTATGGCGCTCAGGCGATCAATCCCTATCTGGTTTACGAGTGTTTGAACGACATGATCCGCGAAGGATCGTTGCCGAACATCTCTTACCACGACGCGGTCAAAGGCTACGACAAGGCCGTTTATAAAGGCGTGGTCAAAGTCATGGCCAAGATGGGCATCTCGACCATCAAGTCCTACTGCGGCGCGCAAATTTTTGAAGCCGTCGGCCTCGGCAAAGAATTGGTCGACAAGTATTTTACCTGGACGCCGTCGCGCATCGGCGGCATGGGTTTGGCGGAGATTGCGCGTGAAGCGGAGCAACAGCATGCGCGCGCTTTTCCGACCTATCCGCTGAACGGGCACACATTGGAGGTCTACGGTCAGTACCAGTATCGCAAAGACGGCGAGCTTCATCTCTTCAATCCGCGGACGATCCACCTGCTCCAGAAAGCGGCGCGAAACAACGACTACAAAACGTTCAAGGAATACACCCGGCTGATCGACGATCAGTCCGAACGCATGGCGACGATGCGCGGGCTGATGGCGTTGAAGTATGAGTCGAAGCCGATTCCGATCGAGGAAGTGGAGCCGGTGGACGAGATCGTCAAGCGGTTCAAGACGGGTGCCATGTCTTACGGCTCGATCAGCAAAGAAGCGCACGAGGCGCTCGCGATCGCCATGAATCGGATCGGTGGCAAGAGCAACACGGGCGAGGGTGGCGAGGATCCGGCGCGATATGTTCCGGAGCCCAATGGCGATTCCAAAAACAGCGCAATCAAGCAAGTCGCCTCAGGGCGGTTTGGCGTGACAAGCTATTATCTGACGCAAGCAAGAGAGCTCCAGATCAAGATGGCGCAGGGCGCCAAGCCTGGAGAGGGTGGCGAGTTGCCCGGGCGCAAAGTTTACCCGTGGATCGCCAAAGTGCGCCACTCGACGCCGGGAGTCGGGTTGATATCACCGCCGCCGCATCACGATATTTACTCCATCGAAGATCTCGCGCAGCTGATTCACGACCTTAAGAACGCGAATCATCTTGCCCGGATCAGCGTTAAGTTGGTTTCGGAGATCGGCGTCGGGACCATTGCCGCCGGAGTGGCAAAAGGCCATGCGGATGTCGTTTTAATCAGTGGTCACGATGGTGGCACCGGCGCGTCGCCGCAAACGAGCATCAAGCATGCAGGTTTGCCGTGGGAATTAGGGCTCGCCGAAACCCATCAGACCCTCGTGCTCAACAATTTGCGCAGCCGCATCGCGGTGGAGACCGACGGCCAGCTCAAGACCGGGCGCGACGTGGTGATCGCCGCCTTGCTCGGCGCCGAAGAGTTCGGTTTTGCGACGACTGCGTTGGTGACTCTCGGCTGCATCATGATGCGGGTTTGCCATCTCGACACCTGCCCGGTCGGCGTCGCGACGCAGAATCCCGAGCTGCGCGAAAAATTTGCCGGCGATCCCGCGCACGTGGTGAACTTCATGCGCTTCATCGCGCAGGAAATGCGCGAGCATATGGCCGAGTTGGGCTTTCGCACGATCAACGAAATGGTCGGTCGCTCGGATCGAATCGAAATGCGCCGCGCAGTGGAGCACTTGAAGGCAAAAGGGTTGGACTATTCCACGATCCTCTACCAGCCAAAGGCGGGATCCGAAGTCGGACGTTATTGCCAAATTCCGCAGAACCATGGTTTGGAAAACGCGCTGGATAATCAGGTGCTGCTCGACTTGGCGGCGCCGGCCCTGGAGCGCAGAGAAAAAGTCAAAGCGAAGCTCGATATCCGTAATACGAATCGCGTCGTCGGCACGATTCTTGGCAGCGAAGTGACGCGGCGTTATGGTCCTCAGGGCTTGCCGGAGGATACGATCCATTTTCATTTCCAGGGCTCCGCCGGTCAAAGCTTTGGCGCTTTCATTCCGTCGGGCATGACGCTCGAGCTCGAAGGCGACGCCAACGACTATTTCGGCAAAGGGCTCTCCGGCGGAAAGCTGGTTCTTTATCCGCCGGAAGGCTCGACGTTTGTGCCCGAGGAAAATATCATCGTCGGCAATGTAGCGTTTTATGGCGCGACCAATGGCGAAGCCTACATCCGCGGCATGGCCGGCGAGCGCTTCTGTGTGCGCAACAGCGGCGTGCGCGCGGTCGTCGAGGGTGTGGGCGACCATGCCTGCG
>JBEVIO010000434.1:0-6613 GCA_040510635.1 Binatia bacterium
ACACCAGCGCGTTCGGATTGAAGATCGTTCACGGCGTGGGAACGGCAACGTATCTTTCTGATGGCCACATCAATCTTGCGATCATACCGATCGGGCCGGAGCGCGAGATCGAAGGGCCGCAGTTGCAGGTGGGCATCAATCATTTTGGTTTCGAGGTGGAGGATGTCGCCGCCGTCCACGACGCTTGCAAAGAACTAAACGCCTCGACCGGTGTCGACAAGCGACCGCCAAACCGCGAGGCCGAATACCGTGTACATGACCCGGACGGCAATCCCATCGATCTCTCCAAGCATAGCTGGCCGGTGTGACGAACGGTGTAACTCCGCGCTCACCACAATCTAAACTTTACTGCTTGTCGTTCTCGAAGCGCGGCCTGACCGCGGCGAATCATCCGCCGTTATTTCTATCGCTTTATCTCCGCCAAAACTTCTTCGAGCAGTTTGTAGTCAACCAATTGGCTGACGGGGATTTCGGCTTTGATCTTTGCCTGCTCGCGGATTTCCTTGATCTCGACCTTCACGGCGTCTTCCGAGGTCGTGCCATCCTTGGTGAAGGCCTTGATGATCTCGCGGAGCGAGAGTCCAGCGGTTTTGCGGTCGAGTTTGAACTCATCCATTAACAAACCGGCTACCTTTTCTTGGTTCGCCGGATCTCGGGTGAATTCCATTCCTTTAAGCGTCGCGCGAATCATGCGCTTGACCTGCGCGGGGTTGCTCTTCATCTTGGCGTCGGTGGCTCCGAGTCCGGCAAAGGGCGATTGAAGATAATCGACGGCGCTGCCGAGGTTGCGAAAGCCTAATTCTTCCGCCCTAAAGTTGAAAGGAATCGAAAGCATGGCCACGTCCGCTGTTCCGCTCTGCAGCGCAGCGAGAGAATTGGCCACGTCGCCGGTGGCAATGAAGGTCAGGTCCTTGTCGGGGTTGACTCCATGGGCTCGCGCCATGATCTTGGCGGCATAGGTCGGCGTCGCGACCAAGCCGGTGGTGGCAACTACCTTGCCGCCTTTCAGCTCTTCAATCGACTTGATCGTGGGCTTGGCGAACATATACACCATCACTCGGTCCAGAGTGAACATGGCGGCTTTCAGCGGCACTCCGGTGGCGGCGGCGCGCATGGCCGAGCCGATGGCAGAGGTATAATCCAGTTCACCGGTGACCATGCCGGAGACGCCGACTTCAGTCTTGATCACTTCCAAAGACACTTCCAATCCTTCCGCTTTGAAGGCACCAAACTTATCGCCGACGTAAAAGTTGAGAAACGTCATGCTCTTGGCCGGCATGGCAACCCGCACCTTCTGCGCCCCAGCCTCATCAATCCAAGCCACGCCGATCAAAAGGAGAGCAGCAAAAATTAGCAAACACCACGCACCTAAATTCTTTATCCCTGGGTTCATTGCCTTTTTCATTGTCATGCTGCGCTCCTGTTAAGGCTTTCCGCCGCACTGAGGACTGGCGGAGTGTAAGAAAATACAAAATCCCTGTCAATTCAGAATCTGCCAATGCGCTATCTCGATCCCTTCTTGTCCTTGACGCGCGTCCAGGGCTTTTACTAACGTGGGCACCTAACCCCCCACCATCACGGAAGGAGAAGAACTCAATGTTTTACCTTCGAGTGGTGCTCTTGATCGTTTTTCTGGTTCTCGATCGCGGCTTGGTGGCCGGCGCCGGAGCGGCGCCGACTAAGATGATTGTCGCCTACGCGTCTATCAGTCCGCGCGTGGCGCCATTGTGGGCGGCGCAAGAGCAAGGGTTCTTCAAGAAAAATGGCATCGAGGCGGAGTTGATTTTCGTGCGCGGCGCGCCGACGCTCGTTGCTGCGTTGACTTCCGGCGACATGGACATCGGCTACACCGGTGGGACCGCTGTGCTCGGCGCTTCGGCGGCAGGGATAGATTTGAAAATATTGGCGGTGCTTACCAACCGGGTCACCTACGACTTGGTCGCGCGGCCTGAAATAAAGCGCGCGGAAGATCTGCGCGGCAAACGCTTCGGCGTCACCAGCATCGGCGGCACTCTCTGGATGGGAGCCGTGCTTGGACTGGAGCGATTAGGCATCGACACCAACCGCGACGACATTCGCTTTCTGGTGATCGGCGACCAGATGGTGCTAAGCCAGGCGCTCGAGGAAAATCGCATCGATGCCACCGTGGTCGATATCGTTTTCAGCAAGCGGCTTCGTGAAAAGGGCTTTCCCATCCTCGCTGAGTTCCACAAATCCAACTTACCCATAGCCAGCACAAGTGTGGTTGCGCGCGGCGCCTATATCCAAAAAAACCCGCGCGTGATGGAGGGCTTCATGAAGGCTATGCTGGAAGGGATGGCCTTCGTACTCTCACCGGTAAACAAAGCGGCGACGCTAAAAATACTACAACGGCGGTTGCGCGTGAACGAAAAGGAAGCGGAGGAAGGTTTTGTGGATATCGGCATCGGCATGGACAAGAAGCCGTATCCGTCAATGGATGGGCTGCGCAACATCCAGCGGCTGATGAAGCTCCGCAATCCCAAGATCGGAAACGCCAAGGTCGAAGATTTGGTTGACGATCAAATCTTGCGCAGACTCGATGAAAGCGGCTTCATTGACAAACTGTTCGCGGCTTACGCAGTAAAATAAGAGCAAACCATTTGATCATCGACAAAGATTCGACGAGTCTTCATCGCACCAGCGCTCGCGCCGCCTCGCCGATGCGCTCGGCCGTGGGTGTCACGTAATCTTCCAGCGGCACCGCGAAGGGCACGGGCACGTGCGGGATCGTCACGCGCTTGATCGGCGCGCGCAGGCTGGCGAACGCCTCCTCTGCCATGATCGCGGCCAATCCAGAGGCGACGCTGCAGTTGTCATGGCTCTCGTCGGTGACGACGAGGCGGCCAGTTTTTTTAACGGATGCGATCAGCGTCGCCTTATCGAGGGGCTCCAAAGTTCGAGGATCGACAACTTCCGCTGAGATGCCATCCTTCGCCAACGCGTCGGCTGCGGCCAGTGCGCGGGGGACCTGCACGCCGGTGGCGATGATCGTTACGTCGCGTCCTTCTCGTTTCACTTCAGCCTTGCCGAAGGGAATTTCATATTCACCGTCGGGCACCGGGCCGCGCAGGTTCATCAGTCTCTCGTGAGCGAAAAAGATCGTCGGGTCCTGGCTTTTTAACAGCGCGGTGCGCAGCAGGCCTTTGGCGTCGGCCGGACTGGACGGCATGGTGACTTGCAAGCCCGGGGTGTTCCAATACCACGGCTGCGGGCTTCCCGAATGTTGCACACCGCCTCCGCCGCGAATGCCGTAACGCATGAAATAAGTCACCGGCACGTTGGTTTGTCCGCCGGAGTTTGAATACGCGATGGCCGCTTCGTTGACGATTTGCGGAATCGCTTCGTAGGAAAACGTCGCTGTGCCGATGTCGACAAGCGGTCTCAGGCCCGCCATCGCCGCTCCCGCGGCAATGCCGCAAAAGCCAATCTCGGCGATGGGCGGAGACTTCATGCGGCTGCCGAACTTCTGACGCAGACGGGCAAATTGCGCTTGAGCGGGGCCCGAGCTGACCAGGCCGCCGCCGATCAACACCACGCGGCGATCTTGTTCCAGGACTTCGCCCAGCGCGCTGACCAAAGCTTCACCAAAACTCATTTCTTGTGGCATGGCTCAATTACCTCTTCCGGCGTAAGCAAAGTTGAGCGCGGCTTTCGGCTCCGGCAGCGGGCTTTCCACCGCGAAACGCGCCGCCTCGTCCGCTTGTTTGCGAACTTCCGCATCGATGCGCTCGATTTCTTCGCGGCTGACGCCGCCGCTTTTCACCAGCTCGCGGGCAAAAATAAATACGGGATCGCCTTCGGCGTACCAAGAGCGGACGTTTTCCGGGACTGGGCTCGGATCCCAAGCCCATTTTATATCGGTCTTGCCGGCAACGAGCTTCGGATGGGTGGTGTCGTTACCCGGCCAGGGATGGGTTTGCGCTTCGACGAAAAATGGCCCTTCGCCGGCGCGAATGCGCTGGACGAGTTCGCTTGTGGTTTTGTACATCGCACCCACGTCACCGCCGTCGACGACGGTGGTTTCCACGTTGAGAGCGCGGGGCACGTTGGATAGTTCCTTCGCGCTGTGGCTCGAGCCGCTATGGCCGGCGCGCCGATAGTTGTTTTCCATTAGAAAGATCAGCGGCAGTTGCCATAGCTTCGCAATATTCAACGACTCGTAGAAAACCCCTTCTTCCATAGCGCCATCGCCGAAAAAGACCACCGACACCGCGCGTGTTTCCTGCACCTGAGAGGCAAAAGCCGTCCCGGCGGCGAGCGCGAGACAGCCGCCGACGATGGCCGAGGTATGAATGATTTTCAGATCAGGCGCGGCGACGTGAAAAGTCCCGGCCCGTCCACGGCAGTAGCCCGTTTCCCGGCCGATAATCTCGGCCAGCACTTTGCCTGGATCTCCACCTTTGGCGATGACGTGGCCGTGATTGCGATGTGTGCTGAAGACGAAATCATCCTTCTGCAGAGCTTCGCACACGGCGACCCCGGTGGCTTCCTGGCCGATGTAAACGTGAAAATGGCCGCGAATCAGACCCTCATAGTCTTCATTGAACCGAATGACGTGCTCTTCGGCACGCCGGATCATCAGCATTCTTTGCAGGATGCCGAGCTGCTTCTCTCGGGGTATTTCAGGTAGCATTCTTTTCCTCCGTGTGGTTCCTGGCCCTATCCGCCGTTAGCGATTAGCGACGATCGAATGTGGTTGCAATGATTGTGAGTCGAGTTCAGCTGGTAATATATCTCTCCAGCTGCTCGATGATAAATTTTTGATCAGCGATGATCGATTTTACCAAGTCGCCGATCGAAATGATGCCGACCAATTTTCCTTCTTCGATGACTGGCAAATGGCGCACGCGCTTGTCCGTCATGACGGCCATGCATTCTTCGATCGGTTGGTCGAGATGCGTGCAGGCGACGTGGCTGGTCATGATTTCCCGGACCCGGGTGGTAGGAGACGCGCGACCCTGAAGAATCACTTTGCGGGCGTAGTCGCGCTCGGAGATGATGCCGACGAGTTTTGGGCCGTCCGCGACCAGCAGGGCGCCGACTTCCTTTTCCGCCATGCGCTTCATGGCGTCGAATACCGTGGCTTCGAGCTCGATGGTCCATACCTCGCGCCCTTTAACGGCTAGGATGTCTCTGACCGTCTTCATGGGAGACCTCCTTATATTTACTAACAAACGCAGCCCGAAGAGATTTATACAACCAATTCACTATTCAGTGAAAGAGGCAGCAGCGGTGTCTTCCAAATTCTCTACTTGCACCCCTTGAACGATTCCATTAACGTTTTCGCAATCACCCCGGGGAAATCAGGAAGAATCGAATATGAACTGTCCAAAATGCGAGGCCGAAACGCTCGGTGAATTCTCAGTTCAAGGGGTAGCCGTAGACCGGTGCGCGTCCTGCGCCGGCATTTGGTTCGACGCGCACGAGCTTAGCCAGCTTCTCGCCGAAGAGGCGAGCCACGTGGCGTCACTGCGCCGCGGCCATGTCAAAGACGAGGCCGAAGGAAAAAGGGGAAAATGCCCGCGCAATGGGTCGGAACTCCTGCGCGTCTATAGCAGTATCGAACGGTCGGTTATTTTAGATGCCTGTCCCGACTGCCGCGGCATCTGGCTCGACGGCGGCGAATTCGAAAAACTCTTTGCAGTGCGCCGGAGCTAATTCTCTCGAACTTGACAACGCTCATGATGTTCGGCTGCGACCACGTGAATAATTCTCCCTCGGCTTTCGCTTGGCAAAGAGGGCCGAAACATGACCGGTGATCGAACGCCCACCCAAACGCAACTCGGCGTGCTAGCGTTTTTATTTTCTCTTTTCTTGCTGCCGGTTGCGAGTCCTGCGCGCGCGGCCCAGGTGCGCGAGATAAAGGAAGTCAAAGTCGCCTATCCGCCGTCGATGGCGTCGGTCACCTTGATGACCGGCATCAAGCAGAAATTTTTTGACGATGAGGGACTGCGGCCGACGCTGTTGATTATCACCAGCGATCTCGCGTTGAAGAGCCAGGTCGTCGGCGAGATCGACTATACGCTGTTCGGGGGCGGCTCCGGACTGTTGGCGGCCGCGCAGGGTTTGCCGATCAAGAGCGTTCACCTGGCGCATAAATTTGCCGATCTCACATTAGTCGCACGGCCGGAATTCAAAAGTGTCGCCCAGTTGCGCGGCAAGAAGATTGCCATCAGTAGTTTTTCCGGCGCCGTTTACACATCCACGCGCGCCATGCTTTCGGCCGGCGGCCTGGATCCTGACAAGGACGTGGTGATGCTTGCGATGGGACGGGAAAACGTGCGGCTGCAAGCGCTCTTCGCCGGCAGCGTCGAGGCGACGCCGCTGCCGGTGCCGCTTCATGCCGTGGCTGAAGACAAGGGTTATAGTTTGCTCGCCGACATCGAAGGCAAGTTCGAGGTACCCTTCAGCGGGCTCACCGTCACCGATAAAAAGCTCAAAGAAAATCCCGAAGAGGTGAAGAAATTCATTCGCGCGATGGTCAAGGCGGGGCTGTTCTTTTTGAATCACCGCTCCGAGTCGATCGCGCTTTATATTGACTGGCTCAAGCTTTCCAAACCGATCGCTGAAAATGGCTACGCCCGGTCGTTTA
>JBEVIO010000435.1:0-4546 GCA_040510635.1 Binatia bacterium
ACCAGCTTATTTGGCGCCGACGACCTCAAACTTTTTGAGAATTGTCAAAACATGCAAGCCCTCCTTGAAGCTTTGAACAGCCTGCGGAGAACGCAGTTCCAAGCGCGCGGCATCGGCGACGTGAGTTTAGCCGAGGCCAAAAACCAGCTTGATCGCAACAATGCCGTTCGTCACCGCTATGCTCGACAGGATCAATCCCATCACCCGGGAAACGACGCTGAGT
The DNA here is from genome assembly GCA_040510635.1 of Binatia bacterium. Lineage (GTDB taxonomy): Bacteria > Desulfobacterota > Binatia > UBA9968 > UBA9968 > DP-20. The sequence goes on from JBEVIO010000435.1 coordinate 224, forward strand.
CCGCCCTTTCCCAGCAACCGGTTGATCGGCTCGGCGGCGAAGTAGATCAACACGATCACTGCCAGAATGATGGCGACTATACTGACCGTTTATATCTGCTGGATTAAGGACCGGCTGTAATTTTCCGTCAGCGAGGTGACGGTCAACATCGCTCCCGGGGCGCGTCGCAAACTCGGGTCGAACATGAAACAATCTACAGCGCATGCGCATCATCGTGCACGTCGACATGGACGCGTTTTATGCCGCGGTCGAGGAGCGTCTCAATCCCGCGCTGCGAGATCTTCCCGTTGTCGTCGGCGCCGACCCAAAGGAAGGCAAAGGCAGGGGTGTCGTCACGACCGCCAATTACCGGGCGCGAACATTCGGCATCCGCTCGGCCCTGCCGATCTCACGAGCGTGGCGCTTTGCCGAAACGGCGCGCAGACGCGGTGAACCGGCGACCGTCTTTATTCAGCCGAATATGTCTCTCTATCGCGAAGTCTCCGGCCGCATCATGCAGATCTTGCAGCGCCCCGCGGACGCCTTCGAGGAAGCGAGCATCGACGAAGCCTATCTCGACGTCTCATCGCTGGAAACTTTCGCGGCCGCGCACCAACGCATGATCCGGCTCAAGGACGAGATCCGCGACCTCGAGGGGCTCGGCTGTTCCGTCGGCATCGCTCCCAACAAGCTGATCGCGAAGATCGCTTCGGACCGACAAAAGCCGGATGGTTTGACCGTCGTCGAGGCCGAGCAGGTCGCCGATTTTCTCAATCCCCTGCCCCTGCGGGTCATTCCCGGGATCGGGCCCAAGAGCGAATACTTTCTGCACGAGAAAAATCTGCGCACCGTCGAGGACCTGCGCCAGGTTCCAGAGTCCGCTCTCGTAGAGTGGTTTGGTAAATGGGGCAAGCGCCTGTGCGAAAAAGTCCGCGGCATCGATGACTCCGAAGTGTCCAACGAATGGACGCGAAAATCCCTCGGCGAGCAGGAAACTTTCGACGAGGACACGCGCGATCAGGCCCGCGTCACCGAGCGTCTCGATCGTATGGCGGAACGGATTATCGCCAAGCTAAAGGCCAAGGAGTTCCAGGGCTTTCGCACGGTGACGGTGACCGTTCGCTTTAGCGACTTTCAGACCAGCAATCGCTCGCGCAGCCTGAAAGACGGCATCCGCATCGATGACGACGCCTTGCGCCGGCTCCAAGAAGCCGCGTTGGCGCTGATCCTGCCTTTTTTCGACGCCCGCGAGAATCCGCGCGCCAAGGCATTCCGCCTGATCGGCCTGCGCGCGGAGAAACTTTTTTGACCGAAGCAACCGCGACTGGGTTGAGACGCGCGCCGCGCTTCGGCAACGAGAGTCAAAGCCTGCACGACTGCGCGCGCAAAGTCCTCATCATGATCGAGTAGCGAAGCGCCTTGACCGGCGGAATAGAGTGCTGCCAGAGCTCTCGCGAAGCTCCGCTCATTAAATAAATCGAACGCGGTTGCAGTTCGATCGATAAGGTTTCATCACGCTTTGAGTTCTTCGCGCGGACACGGTGATATTTTCGAAATCTCATCCGGCATGCTGCGTCAAGAGAAATGCCAACCACGACGCCAAAATGCGCAATATCCCGGTGCCAACCAATCGGCGATCCAGTGGAATACTCGATGATGGAACTCTGGCTGAAGCTATTCGGATCGATGTCGAAGAGCTTTCCCGCCCGAGTCCGGAGCGGTAAAAGAAAAGCCGGCATGTCCGGCGCTCTAGTGATCTCGTTTTTTCCGAACTCGTACTGCCAGCCAAAACTGGCCAAGCGCCGCTTCCCGGTAAATTGATAATATTGAAACGACGCCAGCTGAACGCTCTGAATCTCCCGGATCAATGCTTGTTCTTCGGCCTCTGAGATAAAGTTTTGCCGATAAATGAAGCCATCTGGAACTTTTGCCGCGACCTCAAAAAGATTCAGGTCGCCATTTGCTCGGGCCATAGCATTATAATGCCATGTCCCGCTCAAAGTTGAACCGCCCTGCCGACGCGGTGATTAACGGAATCGCACCGACTGATCACTTCGAATCACTTGTAATATCTTGCTCCCATCCCACCCCCTTGCCAATCGCCACCACTGATTTATATAGGAGTTCGGCACAGACGAACATTTTTCCATGAATAGACCGACGAACAAGTTCTCAGCCCTCCTGGTGATCGGCGCTCTTGTCTGCGGGTTTCCCGCCGCGAACGCCGCGGCGCAGCCGCTCGAAAGGGCGAAGCCTCAAACCGTCACTTTATGAATCGTCTCCGAAATCAATCGGGCGCAGATCACGGAGCATCTTAGAGATTTTGTGCGCTACGTCGCATCGAAGCTCGACCCCCCATTGGAGATCGAAGGCAAAGTCGTGATCGCGCCCACGCCGTTTCAGCTTGCCAAGCTCATCGAACAGAAAAAAGTTGATTTCTATATGGACAGCCCTTATCCGACCTATCTCATCAACGACGCCCACGGCGTTGCCAGGCTGCTGCTGAGGCGCTGGAAGGGAGGCATGGCGGAATATCGGAGCTTGATTTTTACCAGGAGAAATAGCGGCATCAACCGCCTGGAAGACCTCAGAGGCAAACTCTTCGTTTTCGAACATCCCGAATCGACGTCAGGACACTTCTTGCCGAGGTCTTTCCTGAGTCAGAAGGGATTCAAGTTTACCGACAAGAGCCGATTCGATCCCTACGCTGCGCCGACGGACATCGGTTATCTGTTTGCCTATTCCCAAGTAAAACTGGTCGACTGGGTGCTCGGCAAAAAGGCCGCAGCCGGCGCCTTCAGTGACGACGATTTTGCCAGGCTTGAAGCGAACAAAAGATCGGACATCGTTATCCTGGCACGAACCCAGCCGCTGCCACGTCATTTCATCTCGGTGCGGAAGGATTTTGCTCCGGCGCTGGTCGAGCGCCTTGAAAACGTCTTGCTCGCCATGCACGAAAACGACCAAGGACGGCAAATCCTAAAAAAGACCGACGACACGACAAAGTTCGACCGCCTGCCCGAGGGAGAAGCGGGGCTGCGCCGCCGGCTCGCGGAAATCTTTCAGCCCAGCGAAAAAAAATTAGCCCGGCCGCGCGAATAGCGCGAATAGATGATCGTCGGCTCGAGCCAAAGAAGGCCGCAACGCTGCGGACGCAGCGATTGAAAAGAAGGCAATGCCAGGCACAGGCTCGACGCTCTATCTGGATGGGATGCCCTTTTCTATAATCAGCCCCGCTCCCAGCTCGCGTTCAAACACCTGAATTTCACGATAGCCAAATGTGCGCAACGTTTGTTCCAAGACGACCAGTCGCGGCAGGATTGCGTCAATATCTTTTACCTTCTTTAACTCGCTGAACTCCAGGTCAGACATAGCTTTGAGTGCCGCGATTTTCTTCGACACGGTCTCGAGTGAAAGCCGCACCCCGTCCACTCGATCTTGGGATAGAAGGTAACGGGCCACATCCTCCATTTCCACGCCGGCATAGCCATCGCGGTTCTTCATAAAATCGGCGGAAAGAAGATGGGGCGACAATTCCTGATGATACAGCTCGCTCGCCTCGGCAAACGTTGCCGCCGACTGAAAAAACTGCTGAAACGCGATCCGATAACCCAACTGCAAGATGCTCCATTGATAACCGCGTACCGAGGAGGCCACTAATTCAATCGTCCGACTGCCGTTATCAATGACCGCAAAATTACCCGTCCCTAGCGTGCCGACTAGATAGGCCAGCTTCGATTCACGTTCTTCAGAGGCAATTTCCAAAGGCAGGTGGAGCGACTTGGCGATTTCTACCACCTCACCCTGGTTTTTGGCCTCCCGAAATGCGGCGGTCGCCACAGCCGCGCGCGTCTGGATCCCCTTCGATTCACAAACCGTCAAATATTTTTCCAAGGTCTGGCGGATTTCTTTTAGCTTGGGCGGGCTGATCACACCGGTCTTTGACATGTCATCGCCCACACCCAGGTGGTTTTTTATTAACTGATGCTGAACGTAGCCGCCAGCCTTCATCTCGCCGACCATGAGCTTGAAGCTATTGCTCCCCATATCGATCGCGCAGATCAAGCCCGTATCGGAGCCAACGGCGGAGAAAGGAAAGAGCAACCCCATGAGAGTCAGCAGCAGAATCATAGCCGGTGTATTTGGGATGACGCTTTTCATGAACTTCAGGTTGATGCGCTCGGCAGGAACTGGGGTTTAAGCTATGCGCGCCGCACGATGTGGAGGGCGATGTAGGGAACCAGGTTGAAGAGAAGGATGCCGATCTTGAAGATCGATATGCCGGCGTAGTGAAGCATGTCGAACTGCTCGACTGACAAGCGAAACCCCCGGCTGTGCAATAGA
>JBEVIO010000436.1:0-3251 GCA_040510635.1 Binatia bacterium
CGAGAGGAAGAACCCATGCAGCTCACTTTGGCAAATCATCCGATCACCGACTTGCAGTTCGGTTCCCCGACGCGTCTCGAAGGAACGGTCCTGATCGCTGATCCGGCCGAGCTGCGCCGGCTCGTTCTCACGGATAGTTCCATCATCGGCGTCGACTTCGACATCGTTCGGCCCGGCGAACCGTGCCGCGCCGGTCCCGTCTTTGACATCATCGAGCCAAGAGCCAAAGAGCCCGGCGCCGGTACTGATTTCCCTGGCATTTTAGGCGCGCCGTTTACAGCCGGTCTCGGCACGACCCACGTTCTCAGCGGCGCCGCCGTGTCCGTCCTGGCCGAAATCTCACCCGATCTCACCCGTAGTGCCACCGGACGCGTGCTGGAAATGAGCGGCGCGCCGATCGAAGCGAGCGACTATGCTGCGTTGCGGCACCTGATCGTGATTCCGCACACCAAGGCTGGATTGGCGCGCCAAGCAATCGAAAAAGTCTATCGCGTGGCCGGCCTGCGCGTGGCCGTTGCGCTCGCGCAAAGCGCGCTGAATCACCTAGCCGCGGAGCAAAATACATTTCAATCGGTAGGTCCCGGAGAAAGCGGCCACGAAGGTTTGCCGCGTGTCGCCTACATCGGCCAGATTTTTTCGCGCCAGCGCAAGCCCGCAGTCGACGAGCCAATTCTTTACGGCGCCAACACCGATGGCATGTTGCCGATTATGCTTCACCCCGATGAATGGCTCGACGGGGCTGTTGTGCCGTCGCTGCATTCGTGGTTCGGCGGCACGGAGACCTATTTTTATCAAAATCATCCGATCATTCTCGATCTCTACCGCCGCCATCACGCGCGCGAAATAAATTTCGTCGGCACGATCGCGACCATTGCTGGCTCGGATAACTTCGATCGCGACCGCCATTGTCGCGCCGCCGCCAATCTCGTCAAATGGAACTTGCAAGCCGATGGGGCGGTACTGTCGAAATACGGCGGTGGTTTGCCCCACGCCGATCTTGCCGAAACCGCGCGCTTGCTCGAAAACATGGGAATACGCACAGCGGTGATGGTCTCCGACGTATCGCGCGACCGGCGTGTGGAATCGGCGCTGCTATTCAACGTCCCGGAAGTCGACGCCATCGTCTACAACGGCGGCAACGGCACGAAATGGCAGGTGCCGCGGCTCGATCGGATCATCGCAGCGACGTCGGAATTCACTGAATTGCTCGCGGGACCGATGACGATCGACGCCGCCAACATCGTCGGCGTCACCAATCAACAAGGCGCATCGAGAATGAGAGCGATAGTTTACTAAGCAGGCGCGAGGCGAGGCGTGACTGGATTCACACTCATGCCTCGCGCCTCATGCCTTGGGAGCGAATATGCAAATTGCACACTACCTCAATCAATTCTTCGGCGGTGTCGGCGCGGAAGAGCACGCCGCAATGGGCTTGGAAATTCGCGACGGCGCGGTGGGTCCCGGCAAATTATTGGAATCGTCGCTCGATGGCGCGCGTGTCGCGCTAACTTTTGTCTGTGGTGATAATTACGCCGTCGAACGCCAAGACGAGCTCACGGCTGCCGTCCTGAAAAAACTCCGCGAAGTGAACGTGGATCTGTTTTTCGCCGGACCTTGCTTCGATGCCGGCCGCTACGGCATGGCAGCCGGCGCGCTCGGCCGCGCGGTCCAAGCTGAATTGGGCATTCCCGTCGTCACCGCCATGAGCGAGGAGAATCCCGGCGTCGATCTTTATCGCGACGCGCTCTACATCATCGACTCCGGCACGAATGTCACTAAGCTGCGTGACGTAGTTGCCAAGATGGCAGCGCTCGGCAAAAAACTTTCAGCCAACGAGCCGATTGGTTTGCCGGCAGAAGAAGGTTATTTGCGCCGGGGCTGGCTGCGCGACCAACTGGTCGAGAAAAAAGCCGCGATCCGCCTCGTCGATATGCTCTTGACCAAAATGAAAGGAGAGGCTTTCGAATCGGAAATGCCGGCGACCTCCTTCGCGCCGGTGCCGATACCGGCCGCGGTCAGTGATTTATCGAAAGCGAAAGTCATGCTGATCACCGACGGCGGGCTCGTACCGAAAGGCAATCCCGATCGGATCGAAGGCACCGCGGCGACCCGTTGGGGTTCATACAACGTCGAAGGGCGAGATGATTTACGCGCCGAAGACTATGAAGTTTCCCACGGCGGTTACGACACCCGGTTCGTCCAGGAAGATCCCGACCGGCTGGTGCCCCTCGACGCCATGCGCGAGATGGAAAAAAACGGCATCATCGGCAAGCTCCACAATGAATTCATCTCCACTTGCGGTCGATCGAACCCTTTGTCGAACACGCGCCGGCTAGGCCGGGAGATCGCCGAAAAAATAAAAAGGGACGGCATCGACGCCGTTATCCTGACGTCCACGTGAGGCACCAGCACTCGCAGCGGCGCTGCGATCACGACCGAGCTGGAAAAAGCGGGCATCCCGGTAGTGCAAATTACCGCCGCGAAGCCGATCGCCAAGATGGTCGGTTCCAATCGCGTTGTCCTCGGCACCGGCATCGTGCATGTTACCGGCGATGCCAAACTGCCGCTCGCAGAAGAAAAAGAACTGCGCCGAAAGTTGGTGCAAAAAGCGCTGGACGCGCTGCAATCGAACGAGAAACTGTAGGAGCGCGATTCATCGCGCCCTCGCCCTTATTACGGGTTGCGATAGGTGCCGGGGCGCAATAAATTGCGCCAGCAGCATCGGATAATCACTGACACATCAAATCAAAACTGACATGCAAAACACTCACAAAAACACGCTGATATTCTTCGCCATTAAAACCGCCTGATCCAAGATGATCGTCCGCTTGGCGATCTTGAAGCCGCCATCGACGGGACGTAGAACGTCGTGCCTCTCTCCTACGAACGTATCCTGGTCGTTTTCCATGCGTGTGCGGTAAACGAGGAAATTGCTGTAAACCTCGATCTCGCGGCCGTCGTCTTTCTTGATGCGGACGTTGGTGATCAAATGGCGCGTGCGCGACGGCGGCATCTCCGCCCAAGCGTTTCTGGCATAGGCGCGCTCGACTCGGATCTTGAGGCTTTTTTTGTCGTCGTCGAAGTAAAAACCTCCGCCCGGCTTCGACAACTCGTCGCGAATATCTTTGGACCGCTCGAACGGGTTGTGGCGGATCGGCATCCAGTAGCGGATATCGTCGGCCAGCAGCTCGAACCATTCGCGCAACTTTCTGTCGTCGAGCAATTCCGCTTCGAAATATAAGAATTCCTCG
>JBEVIO010000437.1:0-3177 GCA_040510635.1 Binatia bacterium
TCGCTGACATGGAAGCCGGTGGCAAGTAATTCTGGGTAGTTAAATTTGCCCTATTTCGATAGTCGAGTCAGGTGAGAATCGAGGATAGAGGATCGAAGATCGCGATTCTCAATCCTCTATGTGCCAATCTTCAGTTTCTCCAAAACCGATAAAAGTGGTGCACCGGGCTATGACCGGCGCCGACGACAAAGCCGGCGCGAATGGCACCGGTGATGTACTGCTTGGCCAATGAAACGGCTCTTGCCGATGTTTCGCCTTTAGCGAGGTAGGCGGCGATCGCCGCCGAAAAAGTGCAGCCGGTGCCGTGCGTATTCTTGGTGCGAACGCGGGCCGCGTGCAGCGAGCGAAATTTTTTCCCGTCAAAAAATAAATCCACCGCCGGTCCGCGGCGATGACCGCCTTTGATCACGACCGTCTGAGCGCCCATCTCGGCGATGCGCCGCGCCGCCTCTTCGATGTCTTTGGGCGTGCGCAGCTTTAAACCCGTGAGCTCTTCCGCTTCCGGGATGTTGGGCGTTACCACGGCGGCGAGCGGAATTAGAATCGACCGAAGCGCAGTGACGGCATTTTTTTTGATCAGCAGGTCGCCGGAAGTCGCCACCATCACCGGATCGACGACGAGATTTTTCAGGCGATGCTGTTGAATTTTTTTGGCGACCATTTGAATGATCGCCGTATTGGCCAGCATGCCGGTCTTAAGCGCATGCGCGCCGATGTCTGAAATGACCGCGTCGATCTCAGCCGCGACGAGATCCGGATGTAACGCCAAGACTTGGGTTACGCCGATCGTGTTCTGCGCGGTGATCGCGGTAAGCGCCGAAGTGCCGTAGACGCCGAGGGCGGCAAAAGTTTTCAGATCGGCTTGAATGCCGGCGCCGGCGCCGGAGTCGGAACCGGCGATCGTCAACGCTTTACGGATGACTTTCATCGAGCGGCATCGTAGCAGACGGTTGTTGCGAGGATACTGAGTTCAGGGGAAATGCTCTCCATAGGATCCGTCATTGGAATGCTCGGCGCCGGAGCGGATGCTTGGTTTAATCCAGGGCAAGAACGAGCTAACGATGCGATTCGAAGCCGATCTTAAAGATTGACCGCCGTTCGATCCATGATTGCCGAAAGCTTGATGTTTTCCGATCGAGTAACACCCACGTTGTAATTGTACGCGGGCGAGCGGAACTGGCCCAGCGCAAACTGCTGGCCCTCGGCTTGGCTTGCATGGATGCAATCTTCCGGGACGTGGATGATGTAGTTGCGGATGTGAAAGCCGATGACCGCGTGGTAAACACAATTGTTCGAGCCGATTCCCGTGACGACCACGTGGTCTCTGCAAGGGCGAAGATCGAGCTCTTTGAGGCGATCTTCCATGGTCGTTTAATAGAAACAGTCATGGGAGTATTTCTTGACGACGATCTCGCTCGGATCAGGTTTCAATTCGTCGACAAACTCCACGGCGGGACTGTTGTCGAGAAGAGAGTAGGGCTTGCCAAAGAAAGTAAACTCGGGATGATCTTTCGCCCGGACCGATTGGATGTGGATGATCTTGCCGCCGGCCTCGCGAAAACGGTTCAATAGAGAGCGAATGTTTTGGATCACCGGCTTGAGCCCCGGTCCGTGCCTTTCGCAGCCTTCAGCCTGCATATCGACGATGATCAGACCGGTGCGCTCCGCGGCGAGTTCGATCGTCCGTTCTGAGTCCATTGGAAACCTCCGAGCCTTGGCAATGTTGATTCTTTCTTAACGAAGCCCGGTGGCCCGCGTCAAGAAGCTTTCATCGAAATATTTTTGCGGCGGTTCCGAAATCCCGATCGGTTTCAAAAGCGCGGCGATGTTTTCCTTCTTAAGACGGATGTCGAGGTCGTCGGCGTAATAGTCCAGCGCTTTGCGTTCCAGCGCAAGATCGCCGCGTAATCCCTGGCTCTTGCCAAGCGCGATCGCCTTGTCTCTGTCGCGGCGGATCAGCTCCATCGCTCTCGACAACGCGCGTAAAAAGCGCGTGATCTTGTCCGGGCTGGAGCTGGTGAAATCCTTTGTCGACGCGATGATCGTCGAGGGAATCTCCGGGAGCGACTCGCGGGTATCCAAGAGCACGGGATAGCCTTCGTTTTCGATCTGCACGCGTTGTCCCGGTGTCAGCGGCACTGCCTGTACTTTGCCGGTTTTTAGCGCGGCAATTCGCGCTGCCGGCCCGCCTTCAATATTCAGTACGGTAAAATCCCGATCTTTGACCAAGCCGCTGCGGCGCAACGACTCGACCACGGTAAATTCTCCCATGCCGCCGATGCCGGTAATGCCGATGGTCTTGCCGCGCAAGGCCGCCACCGTCTTGAAGCCCTTGGCGCTCATGAGCGCATAGCTCATTCGATTCAGATGACCGCTGACAACTACCACAGGAGCGTTTTGCGAGATGCCGCGCAAGATCGCTACCGCGCCGGCTATGACTAAGTCCGCGTGACCGCTCATGAGCAGTGCCATCATGATCGGGCCGCTGCTGGACAGCGTTACGGGTCTGACATCCAAACCTTCTTCCTTAAAAAAGCCGGCGCCCCGCGCAACCGCAGTGGGTAAGCCAGTATTCCAGCTCGGCGACACCAAAGCGACGGTGACGCCTTGGAGCTCCGCGCCGCCGGCGACAGTGTGAATAACGCCAAAGAGCAAAACGATAGAAGCTAGCAGGAATTTTTTCATACAATTTTTTCTAGGCGCCGGCAGCGCCGAATTAATCGCCGGTGCTAAGACTCATTCGCTTACTTTGCTCCGGGCAGCATGGAGAAGTCGACGAACTTCTGCGGGTCGAGATCGGCCGGCACGGGTCTTTCTTGACGCAGCAGGTCCAAGTATCCGCGCGCGACTTTCGCCGGCAAACGACCGTCTTTGTTGAGCATGCTGACGTAGGTTTCGTAAGTGCGCTCGGCCTCGGCCGGTGTAATTTTGAACTTGTCGGCGATCATTCTTACGGATTCTACCCGGTTGGCGCGTATCCAAGCTACGGCGTCGAGAAGCGCAGTGATGGTTTTTTGCACTCTATCGCGTTGATTTACGACTTCCTGTTTGGCAGCGATCAAGCCGGAGGTCGGAATGTCCACGAGATCGCCCACCAGGGCAAATTTTTTGAAGCCCCGGGTAACCGCTTTATCGTCGAACGGCGGTGTCAATACGGCGCCGGCGACCTGTTGGCTC
>JBEVIO010000438.1:0-10824 GCA_040510635.1 Binatia bacterium
GCGCGCCTGCACTCCCGACTGAATCCATACGATTGTCTGTTCGTCAACGAGATTGCGGCCGCCGTGCAATCCGTCGATAGCCGCGAGAATCAACACGTTCTGGCCGGGCTTCACGACCGCGCAATTATCGAGCATGTCGTTGATCGCGACTGCGGCGTCCCCCGGCATGTAAGCGATGGACATTGCATTCCTCCCGAGACTGCTGGTGCTATTTGGCGCGCAGTCTTCCTGTTGTTGCGCCGCCGTCGAGAACGAGCGTCGCGCCTGTTATGTATCGTCCGGCGTTCGACGCGAGAAAGGCGACCATCTCGGCCACATCGGTGGGTCTGCCGTGGTAGCCCATCGGAATGTTTGGAGCCTCCGCTTCAGGATCGGCGCCGGCTCGATGACGGATCGATCCGGGTGCGATGCAATTCACGGTGATCCCGTAGCGACCGACTTCGAGCGCCAGGGCGCGCGTCAGCATCGCCACTGCCGCTTTCGAAGCCGCATAGGCAGCGCCGGTCGCGTAAGGCAATACGCCACTGACCGAGCCGATGTTGACGATCGTGCCATAGCCCTGTTGCCGCATCCCCGGAATGGCTGCGCGGCAACAGAGCATCGTCCCGTCGACGTTCACCCGGAAGGTCTCTCGCCACGTGTCGAGCTTGTGCGCCTCGATCGTCTCCAGCGGATGATAGGCTGCGTTGTTGCACAGAAGATCGAGCGAGCCGAAGGCCTGCAAGGCGGCGTCGACGGCCGACGCCGCGCCCTGCTCGGAACCGATGTCGGCTTCGACGACCCTGATGCGATCGCCGAATTCTGTCAGCGCACCCCGCGCACTTGCACAGGCTTGCGCATCGCGATCGACGGCGACGACTGAGCCGCCGAGCGCGAGAAAATGGCGGACGATCCCAAGCCCGATCCCCGAAGCGCCGCCCGTGACGACGGTCGAGCGCGGATGATCAGGAAACTCGGCCCGACGCACAGGCGTTAGCTCAGACACGGCTGCGGCCATTTGATTCGGCCATCGAGCGTAGGCGGCTTGAGGCCGGACGCCTCGTAGGCCCACGCGCCGATCTGGTCGGACCAAATGCGGTTGACCGCCTGGCGATCGCGGATCGCCTGCAGGCAGGCGTCTTGCTTCTCCTTCGTGTCGGCGTACTTGGCGAGAATATCGAGCGGCGCGTCGCCGTGGCCGCCGTCGGACGAATCCGCCTCGTCGGCCGCATCCCAGTGCGCTAGAGCTTTATCGTCGAGCTTCAACTTGTCCCAGTTTTTGCGAGACGTGCGGGCGCGATCACCGACCCGCTTGATCATCGCCTTGCCGCGGGCGACCTCGTTGCCGGCGATGCTTGCGAAGGCTTCGAGCCAGGGGCGATAGCGGCTCACATATTCGCAATAGGTGATGCGCATCTTGGTGATCGGCGCGCCCTGATAGTTGTAGATGTAGTCGCGATCGAGGCCGAGCGCGACCGCGAAGTCAACAAGGCTTTCGTAATGGCCGGTGATGATCGTCGGATCGCGCACCTCCTCCACGAAGGCATTTTCGATCAGATACTGCCGCACTTCGAGGATCGGGCAGTTGCCGGCGATGTTGGTCAGCCAGCGCGGAAAGTTGGCGGCGAACACGCAATGTTCGAGCGCGTAGACGCGCGCTCCTTCACGCGTCATGTGATTGACGTTGTAGGTCTCGAGCAGGGTCGGGACGGTCCACCGCTCTTCCTGCAACACATCGAGAATGGTTTCCTTGAACTGCTCTGCACTACGCATAGCTTCCTCCTCGTAGGCATGCACTGATTTCAAAAGGCGAAATTGCTCCTTCAACGTTTGCTGAACCATATCGTAGAGACGGGCGCCTTTCCATCCTTGAGCTTCTTCGCGAATTCGTCCCAACGATCGATTACTACATCGATCATGTGTCTGTCGTAGACGGGCTTGGTGGCGCCGGGGCAGATACAATTCACGCGAATACCATGCGGGGCAAGTTCCAGAGCCGCAGTCTTTGTCGTCATGACCGCCGCCGCCTTGGATGCGCAATACGCCGATCCTCCCGCATACGCGACCAAAGCCGCCTGTTGAGCCAACGTTGATTATGCTTCCCTTAGTTTTTTTCAGATGGGGCAAAGCAATTTCGTGCATAAAAAAGTCCCGCGCGCATTGACGGCCATGACCTCGTCGCAGACGGCCATGGACAACGTTTCGATAGAAGCGAGTTTTTGTATGCCGGCGTTATTGCAAAGCACGTCCAACGGTTATATCGAGCGCTGACGCGGCGCATTAGGTTGTGAATCTGCTTCTCACTCCGCACATCCGCGACGAAATAAATTGCGCGCGATGTGTATTCGCGCAAGCTCGCGAGCGCGCGCTCACCCTTTCTTCGGTCGGTGCCTCACATCGCAATCCGGTAACCTTCCATGGCAAACTTGCGCGCAATCGCCAAGCCGATGCCAGAGTCGCTACCGGTGATCAAGATGACGCGAGAGTTGTCGGCCATGCTGCGCTCGAATCGGTACCGGGATGTCTAGTGCACGGCTAACGCATAGATGAGGGGAAACGTTAGAGGCAATTTCTCCCAGCTATCGCCGCGGTTGACACTCTGGAATATCTCTCCCCTGTCGAGTTTGATATAACGCGCGCCTTCGCCGCCCGTGCCCGCGAACACGTGATCCGGCTGAGCGGGATCGAACTCGATGCATTCGACCATGCTTTCGTAGGGCGTTGGGAATCCGCCGGCAAGCTGTTGCCAGGTCGCGCCGCCGTCGGTGCTCCGCATCAAAGCGCCGTTGGCTTTGGTCGCGCGGTTGAGCCAAAACGGCGGCGGCTCTTCGGCGACGCCGAGAAAAAGCGTCTTGGAGTCCTTTGGATGAACCCGTACCGGAACCGAATAAGTCCGGCTCAACGCATCGCTGATCGATTCCCAGCTCTTGCCGCCGTCCCGCGACCGATAGAGCGGCCTTCCCTTCGGCGGCGGTGTCGGGTCGGGAAAATTTTCTCCGCCTCCTGTAGCGGCGTAGAGCACGGCGCCGTCGGCCGGATCGAACGTGACTGAATGAACGTCCATGTCGATGGGATAGCGCACATCGTTCCACGACTCACCGCCGTCACCACTCAGAAGCAGACCGCCAACTTGCGCCGCGAGGCAAAGTTTTTTGGAATCGTCGGGATTGATGGCGATGCTGCGAATATGCGGCTGGATCACCGGAACGGGATAAGTCCAACGTCTTTCGTTCGCCAAACGGCCGACGCCCGAAAGTTCTCGCCAACTGTTTCCGCCGTCTTCGCTCTTCCACAGCGCCGGTGGTTCGGTGCCGACGTAAACGGTCTCGGGATTCGATGGATCGAGTGCCAGCGCGCGGATTTTATCGGACAAGATTTTCTCGCCGAGGCGGCGCCAGTTTTTACCCGCATCGTCGCTGCGAAACAAACCGCCGCCGCGTATGCCCGCATAGACAACCTCACGCCTATCGGGACGAATTGCGAGCACGTTCACTTCCATTCCGGCTAGATCCTTAGACGCCACGTGCCAACCATTGCCCGGCGTGCGCGTGACTTTGAATACACCGTCCAGCGTACCGACAAAGATCGCTTCCATGGATTAGCCTCCCGTTTATTTACTTCTCCCCTGCCGCTATCGCTCGCTCGGCGATGTGATCGTAAATGAAACGAAACACGTTGATGCTTTCGCGCACGACATCGAGCACTCGCCGGCATTCTTCATCTGTCTTGGCATATTTGACGATGATGCGAACGGTCTCGTCGGCGTGCCCGCCTTCGCCGGGATCGGCGGCATCGGCAGCTTCCCAATGGACCAGATATTTCGAATCCAACCCGAGCGGCTCCCATTTCTTCCGCGAGTTCAAAGCAATTTCGCCGTAGCGCGACGCCAACTCCCCGTGGTTGGTGAGCTCCAGTGAACCGACCGCGGCAAATCCTTCGAGCCATGGCCGCGTGCGGCTGATGTTATCCCAGTAATGAATGCCCATGCGCATCGGGATGCTCGGCACATGGTGGAGCACCTGTTCCCGGGTCATGCCAAGGCCCTCACCGAACGTCACCATGCTGCCGTGATGGGTGTCGTGAATTGTCGGATCATCGACTTCTTCGACGTACATGTTGCCGATCATATAAGCCCGCGGCTCGATCACCGGGCAATTGCCGATCACGTTGCCAAACCAGCGCGGAAAGTGATCGGCGAAATAGGTATGCTCGGGAGTGAAGATCCGCGCGCCCTCGACGGTCAAGTGCTTGTTGACGAACTCGACGATTTTGGGTTTGCGCTCCCACCATGCATCGGCTATCGCGTTAAAAACATCTTCCTTGGTGATCATAAAAACTTCCTTTCAATGCTTACCCAATAGATGGCCCCAGCGCTCGAGTACCTTTTGTCGGTACTCAGAACTCACGCTGCTCACCGCTGGGAATTCGTCCTTCCGGCCGTAGGGTCTACATGCGTCGATAGTGATGCATGAGCTCACCATGTCATTGGCCGCTCGTTGTTCCGGCGTAATAGTAGGGTTGAGATCGCTTGCCGGCACC
Source organism: Binatia bacterium (assembly GCA_040510635.1). Lineage (GTDB taxonomy): Bacteria > Desulfobacterota > Binatia > UBA9968 > UBA9968 > DP-20. The sequence continues at coordinate 4,519 of JBEVIO010000438.1, forward strand.
TCGACGATTTCCGATTGCCGCTTGGGCTCCCAGCGCGATGCCACCGCCCACAAAACTTCGTTGATATTGGTTATGTCGATATCGTCGTCGACGACGACGATCATGCGCGTATCGCGACCGCCATCGCGGGTCGCGAGCACACCGTGACCGACCTGGCGCGCATGGCCTGGATAGCGCTGGCGGATGGCCACGGCGACGACGAATCTGCCTTGCCTCGGAAACCAGACGCCGCGCACGTCGGGAATCCCCGCGCGCTCCATCGAGGACCAGATGTTGGCCGCGCGGATGTGCATGTAAATATCGGTGTTGAGATAAGTCTTGAGCGGCGGATCGCCCGTGATGATCGGATCATCGCGGTGATAGATCGCCGATATTCTGACCACCGGCCGATCGATCGTGCCCGAGGCGTAGTAGCCCGGCCATTCGCCGAACGGACCCTCGGGCCGCGAGACTTTCTCCGGCGGCGGCGCGAAGCCTTCGAGCACCAGCTCCGCATTCGCAGGCATGGGCAGGCCGGTCGCTTTGCTTTTGACGATCGGAATCGGCGCGCCGAGCAGGCCGCCCAAAAAATCATACTCGCTCATACCCCAGGGAATGCCCACGGCGCTCGCGAGCAGCATCGAAGGCGGCACGCCGCAGGCGATCAGAAACGGGCAGTCTTTGCCTTTGCTCCAGTACTTTTGCGCGATCAGATTGCCGTGCTTGCCGGGAATGATCCACAGGCCGACGGTTTTCTCGTCGTGAACCTGCACGCGGTAGGTGCCGACGTTGACGTAGCCGCTCTCCGGATCGCGGCTGATCACCGCGTCGAAAGTGCCTATATAGCGCCCGCCGTCTTTTTCATGCCAGTGCGGCGCAGGGAATTTTGGAACGTTCACGTCGTTTGCTTGCGCGATATTTTGCAGCACCGGCGCGTCTTTTACTTCTTCTGGAGGGATTGGTTTAAGCTCCGCCAACTTTGCTTTAACGGCTTGCACGAGCGGAATGCCGCGCAGATCGGAAGAGACGCCCAGGGCCAGGGATTGGCGTAGCGGCGAGAAAAGCACGTTGCTCAACACCCGCCGGCCTTTCGGATAATCGGGAATGTTATCGAACAGGAGCGCGGGGGTCGGCGTTTGCTCGGCGAAAAGCTCGGTCAACGCGCCGAGCTCCAGATTCCAGTGCGCCCCGGAGATTTCTTCCAACTCGCCGGCAGCTTTGACCTCGGTTAAAAAGACGCGCAGGTCGAGCGCGCTTTGAAGTCGCGGATTGTCGCTCATCACCTTCTCGATTTATCAGCGTGCCGCGCGCAGCGTTCTCGCTTCCGTCAGGACGCTATTGTCCACGAGCCCCTTAAAAATCTTTTCGCGCTCATCGGCCGGACCGACGCCGATTCGATCGAAGACGATCGACAGCATGCGCGGTTCGGTCGCCATCGACTTGTTCAGATATTTTTCCGTGTACTGGCTGTAGTCGGCGTCGAGAAATTTTTCCTCTTTGACGCCGGTGAATCTCGCCAACGCCCTTTTGCCAGCGCGCGGGTTTTTGAGAAAAATCTCCAGGCCGTCGAGATAGGCCGCCATGAATCGTTTGGCCAAATCCCGCTTGTCGCGCAGAAATTCGCGCGTTGTCAGCGTCACGCCCTGCGGGAAGGAAACGCCGAGCGTGCCGAGATCAAGCAGCTCGCGAAACCCGAGCTCTTTGCCGCGCTGGGCATAGACCGACAGCAGCATCGCGCCGTCGAGCTTGCCCGCCGTGAGACCGGCCATGATCTCGGGCATGCCACCGGCTTGCACCACGGTGATGTTGTCGCGCTTCGAATCGAGGCCGACCTGCTGCAGGCCGTAGCGCAGAGAAATATCGAGGCTTCCGCCGAAACGCGATACGCCGAGAATCTTGCCGCGCAGATCCTGCGGCGTTTTAATTTCCGGTTTGGTATAGAGCGAAAATGTGAACTTATCGAGCTGCGTGCCGACGATCGCCAGATTTTTCGCGCCTTGATGATAGGCTCGCACGACGATCTCGCCGCTCAAAGTTGCCAAATCGACTTCCCTCGTCAGAACCGCCGGCATCACCACCGACGAGGACGCGATATACACATACGTCAAATCGATGCCGCGTCGTTCAAAAATCTTTTCTTCGATAGCGGTGAAGAATCCGGCGTTGGTGGCGCTAAAAGAAGAAAACGCCAAGCGTACTGGATCCGCGGCAAAGGAGATTGAGCCGACCGTCAGGCAGCCAAAAAGAAAAAGACCGAGAAAAGCTGTTTGCATTCTTCGCATCTCGTTATCCGTATCGCTCAGCGGTTTGGTTAGCGCAATGCAGCCAAATACCTATTTTGCTCCAAACTCCTTGTAGACCGCATCGACAAATCCTTCGGCTTCGAGCCGGCTTATAATCGAAGTGTCAATAAAACTCTCGGCTTTTTCTTTTTTCCAGCTCGTATCGGTTTCGCCCATCATATCGAGCGTCGTTCGCGCCGCTTCGACGGTGATCTTCGGCGCGCCGAAGTAGGCGTCTTTGGCGAAGAACCCATAGGAAGCAACCAATCGTGGATCGTTGACCGGAAGCCTCATGTAGCGCGACATAATAGCTTTGGATTGATCCTCCGGCCCTTTGCCTAGAAACGCGTGGCCGCGCACGACGGCGCGCAAGGTCGACTCGGCGAACCGCGGAAACTTCTTCAGCGTCTCGGCCCCTGTGGCGAATCCGCCGCTGCAATAGGGAATCTTCATGTCGTAGAGGCTAATCAAATTGTTCAAGCCCTGTTGGGCAAGCACCGGCTTAAACAGCGCCGCTTGCACCGCGCCATCCACCGTGCCGGCGCGCAGCGCCGCGAAGCGCTCTGGCGTAGAGCCGACTTGGATAAACGTGACTGAGTCCGGATCTACACCTACGTGGCGCAAAGCAAACCGGGCCGAGACGTGCGAGGTGTCCAGGAATTGGTTGACTCCTACCCTTTTGCCCTTGAGTTGCTTGGGATCGGTGATCTCTTTGCGTGAGGCGATCAAGTAAACATTCACCGGAGCGAAGTCGCCGACGACGCGCAGGTCGAACCCCTGGCGCTTGGCTCGGAAAAGCTCGGGGCAACCGGTAGCGACAAAATCCAGCTCGCCTGCGATCATCGCCTGCACTCCGGTCACCGTGCGCGTAAACAGGATCTCGGCGTTAAGACCTTCAGAGCTGAAATAGTTTTTTTGCGCGGCGATCCACAATTGGGCAAAGGCACCGGACTGAGAAGCATAACCGATTCGTACAGTCGCTTTTTCCGGTTTTGCCTGGGCGGCCACCGACGGCTCACGCCGCATGAATCCGATTTGAAGAAGAGAGAGGACTACGACAGCCGCTCGAATATAACCGCCCATCATCGCCCACCTTTTCTTACCGGCCAGTGATTCATCATTGATGCACTCGCATGCGGGAGCCGCTTCCGAGAAGAATTTTGAGATGCGCTTCCTTAGTCAGAACAAAATGATTTTTCATCAGCTCCGCGGCCGAGTCGCCGTCGCCTTTTAGCAGCGCTTTAGCGATGTCGATGTGTTCTTGATTGATTTCCTTAAGCCGCTCGTGCGCCTGGCGGAACGGAATGCGCGACACCTCGATCAAAGTTTCCATGCGGTTCAACAAGTCCTGCATGATCAAATTTCCCGAAGCCTCAATAATCAGACGGTGAAGTTCGGTGCCGAGCTCTTTCACGTCGTCGAAGGCGAAATTTCTTTTTGAACTTAATGCTGAAGCTTTGTCGATGATCGCCTTAAGGCTCGCCTTGGGGATTCTGCCTACTGCGTCCTGTGCGGCCGCGCTCTCCAGCAGCGCTCTGATTTCGTAAATGTCATACACGTCCTTGGGTGAAAAATCACGAACGACAACTCCCTTGTTGGGCATCGCGACAACCAACCCTTCTGCCTGGAGATGCGTTAACGCATCGCGCACCGGCGTACGGCTGGCTTTGAATTGTCTGCAAAGTTCCTCTTGAACCAGCACTGAGCCGGCGCGGTACTGACCGCCTGTAATCGCCGTCTTCAACTCCCGATAGACTCGCGCTTCTGCGATCGACGGCGCGCGTTCTTTTTTCTTAGCCATAAACAATTGCGGTTGGGTGGCTCGGTCTAGTCAACCGAGACAACGACCAAGCACTCAGCCTGTATAACAAGCTGTATACAATTACAAGAGCCTGAACAACTCGCATTGAACGTTTTGAACGCGTTACTGTTGCAGCGCTTTGATAAATCCGTTCTGATCCAATTCGCGCACAATCCGGCTGTCGGCAAAATCTTCCGGCTTTGCGCCTTTAGCTTTGGGGTTCGTCGGCTCCAATCCGTGGAGTAAACTCGCAATTCCCGGCACCGACGGATACGGCGGCAGCACCAGGTTGCTTTTGATGATCAGGTCATAGCTTTCTTCCAACAGCTCGCGGTCATCCGTACGGAACGTTCGTCCCATCGCTTTGAGCGCGAACGCTTTGTCCTTCTGACCGCGCGCGACACCTTCGACGTACGCCCGCATGAAGCGCCGCACGGTGTCTTCATTGGTCTTCAAGTAACGCCGCGTCGTCACCACGCCATTGATGTGATACTCGGCGTCGAGCTTGGACATATCGAGCAATTCTTTTAGCTTGGCCTTTTTGGCCTGTAGCGTCGCCGGCGGGCTCAGCGCCGCCGCGTGAATTTTGCCCGTCAGGATCGCGGTCACCGTTTCCGCCGGACCGCCGGTCTGGACCATCGTGATGTCGCGCTCCGGATCCACGCCATAAAACCGTAGCGCAAATCGCGATGCGAGATCCGACAGCGTACCGAAGCGAGTCGTGCCAAACACTTTGCCTTTCAAATCTTCCACGCGACCGATTTCCGGCCGGCTGTAGATCCAGAACAGGAACTTTTTGACGATAGTCGCAACAATCACCGTGTCGGCGCCGGCTAGATTGGCTTGCATCGACGCGGCACCGCCGAGTTGGATGATGGGTAATTCGCCGGCAAGCATCGCCTGCAGCGCCAGCGAACTGCCGGGTATGCTGATCGCCTCGACGCTGAGCCCGTGCTTCTCGTATAAGTTTCCTTCCTTGGCAAGCCACATGGACATCTGCGTGGCCGAGGTGGAACCGCCGCCGACGCGAATCCTATTGACCTTTTCCTGGCCTGCAACTGGAACAGCAAATAGAGCGGCGAAAACGAGGGCGATGCAACACTGAAGATGAATTTTTCTCACGTTTCTTTCTCCTTAGCGCCGATCTCGTAAAACCCCGCCTCTTGCGCGCTCTCGGCGACCGAGCGCTTGCGCCAAAGTCTCCATGGTCCCGGAATTGAACCGGTGAGGCACCATTTATCGGCGCGCGCCTGATTTTGCGTCAACAATTTTTCGTAGATCCGGATCAATCGCTCCGGCTCCTGATCGCCGGAAGTCGCGATGACCTGTTCCGAGTATTTGTTGACGATCACGGCGCGAGGCAGTTTCGCTTCAAGCGCGTCGCCAGGCGCGGACTGAAGCCATTGAATGAGAAACACCCAACCGAATGAACGCTCCGCAATGCCATTGTGGGCAATCGAGAATTGCGCGGATTCGAACCGCGAGTTGAGCCGCTCAAGAACCAACTCTTCTGCCTGTGGTTGACTCAGCATCGTGCTAGGTCATTCATGCCGCTTCGTCAACGACCGCAAGGGCGTGGTTCCTTGAATATTCACAGCGCAAGGCTCGTTAGCCGACGCATCTTCTTCAGATCCAGCCGTCGAAGAAAGCCCGGGTTACGAAACCAGTTCGTGTTAAAGGGCCGCGTTCAACCGGCCGCAGAGCTTTCATCATAATTTGCCTGCCACTGCCAAACCATTTTAGGCCTCACCCGGGTGGATACAACATGGATGAAAGAGCGAATGAATTTTCTTTCAAACTCAAAGTCAGTTTCGGAAAAATCCGCTTACGAGGTTATTGAACCGATCGGCGCAGTCCCACTGCACCCAATGGGCGCATTGATCGAACAAATGAAACTCGGCGTTGGGAATAATTTGAAAGAGCAGGAGGCCGCGCTCCACCGAAACGCCGCGATCCTGGGCACCCCAGAGGAGCAGCGTCTTGGTCTTTAGATTGGCCAATTCGTTGAATAGCGGGCGCGGCGGTTTGACCCCGCGCCGCAGCTGCGCCGCTTCTTGATTCTTGCCGATGCTCATCTCATGGCGCGCGCGTACCAGCTCTTCGGTGACGAGCTCCTTGCGAAACAGTGTGCCGAGCGTCAGCGCGCGCATATTCTCCAAGCTCGGCGCATACTCGCGCAACTCTTCGGAGTGCTTCTGTCCCAATACCTGGGATTCCGCCGAGCCTTTGGGCGCCAGGGTGCCG
>JBEVIO010000439.1:0-5277 GCA_040510635.1 Binatia bacterium
TAGTTCAGGCTTATTGCGCCAATCGGCGGCGGTGTTTTCCAACTCGGCGCGTCCGTAGTCGCCGCGTCCAAACTCGGGGATCTTGGTCTCCTCGCCCGGAACAGTAAATAGCTTTGCCGCCTCTCGCGTCGACACGGCAATCAGATCGCAACGCATCAGCGCATCGAGCATCATCTCGCTCGGCCGCACGGTAGTGATATGCATGCCGTTAGAAATCCACGACGAAGGAAAGAACGGATCGAGCGCATTGGTCGTCAATGCGACGATATCGGCGCCCTTCGCCGCTTCTTCAGGCGCAGAGACAGTGCTCAAGCGCGCCTGTGTGTTTTTGCCCATCTTCTCGACGAATCTCTCACGATTTACCCTCGTCGGGCTGTAGACACGGACTTCTTCAATAGGCAGCACCTGGCACATCGCCAGCAACGCCGGTCCCGCTTGCCAACCGGAACCATAGAGCGCCATTACGGAGGAATCTTTTCGCGCCAGATATTTGGCCGAGAGCGCGTTGGTGACACCGACGCGAATCGCCTGCATGTAGCCATCGGGAAATATCGCGAGAAGCTCACCGCTAGCCGTGCTGAAGACAAATACCAGCCCGACGTATTTATTGCCCATGGCCAATGGAACTTTCACCCGACGTTGCCTGCCGCCGATTATCGGCCAAGTGATAACGTCAGAAGTTAGCCGCATCGTCGTGACGCCGGCATTCGGCAGCGCGGCGCAAGAAGTCTTGAGGCCGTGATAACTATTTTCGAGCGGGCCCGGCACCAACAGATCCTGACGCGGGATATTTACGGCTTGGCCGTTTCCGAGATCGCGCAAGGCCGGCTCCAGGGCACTGAAGCACTCTTCCAAGGTAAAAACGCTTTCGATTTCCTCATTGGTGAGAATGAGCGTCATGACGTCTGTAACAGTCGCGCGACTCAGGAATTTATCGCGCGCGCCGGCTTGAGCAGCAGCAACGTAATAACTGCGGCGATCAATGGAAAGACGGCGATCGCATGCAAAGCGGCGGGTAAACCATACGCATCGGCGATCAATCCGGCCGAAACCGGCGCTAGAAATGAAACTCCCATATTCGCGCCGTAAATGAGCGCCACGATGCTGCCCGAAAGCTCCTGCGGAGCCGCTCCCATCGCCGCCGAAACGATCACCGGCCGAAGCGCCCAGAGAAGCGCGCCGAGCGCGCCTAAACCACCGGCTAAAAGCAAACCCGACCCAAGAAACGGAATCGCCACGATGGTCGCGAAGCTCAGAAATGAAAATAAGATGATTAAATATTTGTAGCCGAAGCGGTCGGAAATCCAACCGACCAACGCCGGCGCAATCCCGGCAAACAAAAACAGGATCGACATATACGCGGCGACAACCCCGGCGGATAGTTTCAAATAGAGCGACAAGTAAAGCGGCAAAAAGACTGCCAAAGCGGTTTGTCCCATGGCGCGGAGCGTCGAGACTGCGACCAGGCCAAAGACCGCCCTATTCTTGATCACGTCCTCCCACAATGCGCGGCGATAGTCGCGCGGCCGCGGCGCCGCGAGATTACCCTCTGAGCCAAAAGCAGCATAGAGCAAGCCGATCGCTAAGCCGGGAATCGCCCAAATTTGCAAGCTCGTACGCCAATCAAAAAAATTGAGCAAAAAACCGAGCGCGAGCGGGCCGATGACCTCGCCCAAATTAGCGCTGCTGTCGTGAACACCAAGCGCGAATGCTTTCTGCTCGCGATATTTCGCCGACAAGATCGCCAATGACTGCGGGTGAAATCCGCCGCCGCCGAATCCGCCGAGTGCCATATAAACCATCAGCATGGCGAAATTCGACGAAACGCTGAGCCCGAACGTGGCAAAGCCTATCAGAGAGATACAGAGTCCGAGTAACAGGTTTCGCCGGCCAGCGAGGTCCGCAAGAAATCCGGACGGAAAACTCCCGACGCCGGCAAACAACGTGCGCGCCGAAGCGAGCGCCCCCGCCTGGGCCAAGCTCAATCCCAACGACGTGGTAATGACCGGCAATACGACGACAATCACGCCATTGAAAAGATGCTCGGTCATATGCGCCGCGGAGTTCGCCGCCAACCGGCCCCACGCCGCAAACGGCATCGCGACGGTCTGAACGTTTTCGATTTTCGCCAAGAAACCCCTCAACGGAATATTAATTCGGATACTTATGCCGATTTCGCCAGAGCCGCAACAAGATCGATGAGAGTTTTAGCTGGAATGTTTCCCCAGAACTCGTCGGCAAGCAAATCGCCGAGCGCTCGCGTCTGATTAGCCGATTTCTAGGAGCTTATGACGCGCCGCATGGCCGCGAATAATTTTGATCGCTGATTTGGCGAAGCCAAAGTGATCGGCCAGGATATCGATAAGAGCCTGATTGGCTTTACCGTCTTGCGCCGGTGCTCGCACCGCTACCCGGTACTGCTTCTCGGCAAGCTCTTCAACTTGGGCTTTTTTGGCATTGGGCTTCACCGTTACCGCTATCTTCAGCCCCATGACTGACCATAGCGGGAGAAACGCTTGATGAGCAAGCGTGAAAGCGCAAACGCACGGATGATCTTCGCACGCGCTCTTCGATTCGCCTCGGTACGGGTGAATGACCTCAACCGAACGACTTAACGCGCTTGCTTTTGCACCAATTCAAGCAGTTTGAGATAAGATTTGAGCAGGTCTGTTGAAGTAACGATACCGCAAACGCTGCCGTCATCTTCGACGACCGGCAGGCAATTGATGCGTTTGGAGAGAATTTTCGAAACCGCGTCGATGATCGGAGTATTCCGCTTCACCGTGATCGGGTTGCGCGTCATGATCTGTTCGAGGGATTTGGTGCGAGAATTGGGATTACGCGCCAAAGCCCGCAAAATATCTCGATCGGAAATCACGCCGACAACTCTGCCTTGATTGTCGACCACGACGCAATGGCGAAAAGATCGGTCGTTCATTAAATTGGTAACTTCAGTGAAGCCATGATGCGGGCTAAGGGTTACCACTTTGCCGGTCATCACGTCAGCAACCTCGGTGGGACCAATCACTAACGAAATTTCACGCGAAGTCGCGGCATCGGCGGGCACTTTACCGTTGAGATCCTCAAACATTGGTTTCTCTCCTGAAATTAGCCGAAATTAAACTGGCGAACTGTCACAAATTAAGCAATTCTTACACCACAGAGACCAGGCAGGCCTGGGCGTTCTGTCAACTTACATGAACTCGCAGCAATAGCTGAAAAAATTGCCAATTCATCCCTGATCTTACCGTAAGCTCTCGGCGCAACCCGCTATTGCTCGTCCAAACTCTGTCCAATTTCCGTTTGCGCATGCCCTAAATTGGTTCGCAGACGGGCCGCCCGCTAATAACATGAATCTTTCGCCGATGCGCTGCGAAATCGCCCGGGTAAATCTAAAGTCCATCAGGCCGCGCTGCATCCTGTACGGACCTCGGACCCTATGCTAAGAACACATTTAAATCTTTGCAGGAGCATTCCCGATGACCCTTATTCTCAGTAACGATGATGTCGAGTCGGCACTAAGTGTGCGCCGGTGTTTGGATGTTATGGAAGAGTCTTATCGGGAGCAGGCCGAAAGCCGTGCGGTTAACCGCCCGACCTGCCATTCCTATTTGCCGCACTCGCTCGCCAATTCCACTTATAGTTTCAAATCGGTAGATGGCGGCGTCGGCAAATACGGCATTCTAGCGTTGCGGGTCACCTCCGACGTGGTTCAGGAACAACGGATCCGCGGCTCGATTCGCTTGGAAAAGCTGCCGCTCGCCGGTAAGGGGATGTTTGTCGGACTGGTTCAATTGTTCAGCGCCGAAACCGGCGAGCTTTTAGCGATCATGCCGGACGGCCTCATTCAACAAACCCGGGTCGGCGTCACGAGCGCTCTCGGAATGAAAGTCATGGCGCGGCAAGACTCAGAGGTTTTGGGATTGATCGGTTCGGGCGGGCAAGCAAAAGCACACTACCGTTTCATGACTGCAGTGATGCCGATCAAAAAAGTCAAAGTCTTCAGTCCCAATCCCGAGCATCGAAAAGCATTCGTCGAGGAGATGGAAAAAGAAACTGGAGTTCCGGGCGAATCGGTCAATAGCGCCGAGGAAGCCGCCAACAAAGTCGACGTCGTCTGCACTGCGACAAATTCATCCGAGCCGGTGTTGAAAATCGAATGGCTCAGGCCTGGTATGCACTACAATTCGATTAGGGAGTTTGAGACCGACCTCTCCGTGTTGGATAAATGCGACGTGATCGCGATCCATACTCAATTCGGCGGCATCCAGCACTACCAGCCGCCCGGTATTATCGATGACATGCCCGGCGTACGCCGCGAAAAGCCACGCGATTGGTCTAAGTATCCGGAGATTTGCGATCTGATCGCCGGCAAAGCGCCCACCCGGACAAACCAAAAACAGGTCAGTTTTTTCTTGAACAATGTCGGCACCGGCGTCCAGTTCGCCGCCATGGGTTATTGCGCCTATCTGGGCGCGAAGGAAAATGGCATGGGCCATGAAATTCCCAGCGAGTGGTTCATGCAGGATATCAAGCCGTGACGAGCAGGATTTAAACGCGCGCCAAAGATTTCAGTTTTTCATCATTTTCTTAAGCCGCTCGATCACTTCCGGTGGCTGGGACATAACATCTTTCGTCAGCGCCTCGACTTCTTCGCCGGTCGTCGGATCTATATCAAGCTTCTTCCTCTTCGTCTCCGCTAGAAACTCGGGATCTTTCATTGTTTTGTTAAAAGCCTCGCGGATCGTCTTAACAAGCTCCGGGCGTATCTGCGGCGGCGCAAGGTACGGACGGTGAAACTCCCCCGAAGCTAGCAGCGCGATAGCCAGACGCCGTCCCGCATCGGGTGTTTTATACTTGTCCATCAGCTCGAAGAGCGTCGGCGTATTGGCTAATTTTTCATCCCTCGTTCGGCCGCCTTGAACCAGCTCGCGAGTGAAACCTCGCTTGCGCCAGGAATGAAACGGCTCGCGTGAAAAATACGCCTCGGAGCTGAGCGAACGGCACTGGATCTCGCCCCGCTCGACAGCGAGATCGATCTCGTTGCCACCCTGATAGCCGGCGACGACGTTGAATTTAGCGCCGACCGTTTCTTCTAAAAGCTTCGGCACGAAATAACCCATGTTGCTCATGCCCGTCGTGCCACATTTGGGCGGCTCTTTAGCCGTGCGCACGTCGTCGATGCTTTTAAAAGGGCTGTCCGCGCGCATGTAGAGAACCTGCGGCGATTTGGTCGCGTTGCCGATCCAGGTAAATTTCGTCCAGTCGAATTTGACC
>JBEVIO010000440.1:0-3064 GCA_040510635.1 Binatia bacterium
GGGTGCCGATGACGGTCCAAGCGCTGGCGGCGGGCTCCTTGCACTTCGGCTCCGGCGGCCCGGAGCCTTACATCGAAGCGTCGGAGCGCGGTCTCGACTTCGTCGTTACCGGCGGCATCATCAACGGCATCGCCCAATTTCTGATCGCTGGCAGGAATTACAAAACCTACGAAGATCTGCGCGGCGCCACTTTCGGCACCGCGTCACTCACCGGCGGCACCATCACCGCGCTACGAGAAGCTCTCAGGCTCAGGGGCCTCGAGTATCCGCGCGACTATAAATTGCTGATCATCGCCGGCGGCTCATCGGCCAATCTCGCCGCGCTGCAGTCCGGACAGATCGCTGCGACCACCGTGGCCGTGCCGCTCAACTATGCCGCGGAGGAGTCGGGGCTCAACATTATTGGCCGGCTGAGCGAAGGCATTGCGCATTTTCAGACGAATGCTTTCGTGACGCGACGCTCCTGGGCGGAGAAGAATCGGCCGATCATGGTGCGATTCATGAAAGCGATGGTTCTCACGTTTCGCTGGATGTTTGAAAACCGCGATCTCTGCGTCGAATTCCTGTCAAAGGAGATGCAGCTTAAACCGGTGCACGCGCGCAGGGGCTGGGAATTTTATACGCAGACTCGCTTCTGGCCGCCGGACGGTGATGTAACGTTAGAGGGACTCAAGAACAATATTCGTTTTTACGCCGAGCAAACCGGCGCCAAGGGACCGTTGCCTGACGCGAGCAAGTACGTTGACCAGACTTATTTGCGCGATGCGCTGAAGGAGATCGACAAACGATAGCAATCAGGCGCTCGAATCGAGCGCCTGATTGGTGGCGTCACTCAGTGATGCGCCCGAATTAGATTCTGGCCCAAGCGCCAGCGCAGCACTTCGTTGGCGCCTTCGGTGATGCGCGTGCTACGAATTTGCCGGTACCACCATTCGAGCGGCAGCTCCTTCATTAAACCCAAACCGCCGTGAACCTGAATCGCGCGATCGACGACGCGGCTCGCCATCTCCGTCGCCATGACTTTGACCATATAGGACAGGTCGCGCACGTCTTCACCGCGATCGACGCGCCAGGCGCATTCGTAAACCATGTTGCGCGCGGCGTGCAATTCCATCGCCGAGTCGGCGATCATGAATTGGATCGCTTGGCGGTCGGCGAGAGGCCGGCCGAAAGTCACGCGAACTTTCGCGTATTCGATCATCATGTCGAGCGCACGCCGCGCGATGCCCACCGGTCGCGCGCCGTGGCCGCGGATGCGTCCTTCGCCGATCCATTTTTGCGCGATGGAGAAACCGCCGCCGACTGGACCGATGACGTTGGCAGCGGGCACGCGCACGTTGTCGAAGACGAGTTGCCAAGGTGCTTCGCCCATCATCGTCGGCCACTGCCTTTCGAGGATCACGCCGGGGCTTTTCAAATCGACCGCGAAGCAGGTAATCCCGCCGCGCGCTTTCTTCTCCGGATCGGTCACCGCCATCAACTGCGCGTAATCGGCGCGTCCTGCGGCGGTAATGAATCGCTTCGTCCCGTTAACAACGAAGTGATCGCCATCTTTGACGGCGCGCGTGCGCATGTTTGCCGGATCGCTGCCTGCGTCGGGTTCGGTCTGGGCGAAACAGAATCGCAGCTCGCCACGCAGTACCGGCTCGAGAAATCTTTTTTTCTGTTCGTCATTACAGTGAAATAGCACGGGCCGGACTTCCGGCCCGAACAGCTCGAGACTGCGAAAGGGCAAAGAAGCCGCGCGCGCGATCTCTTCGTGAATAATGCAGCGTGGCAAGAGCCCAAGACCCGCGCCGCCGTACTCCGCCGGCACGTCGAGCATCCAAAGCCCCATCGACTTGGTCTTTTCCTGAAGCGGCGTGAGCAAATGCTCCGGCATCGGCCCTTCGCTGTCGTGGCGATATTCGCGCTCGAGAGGAATCAGCTCCTTATCGACGAAGCGACGAACGGTTTCTCTGAGGATTTGAATTTCTTCGGGTAAATTGAAGTCCATGAGGTCCTCTACGCAGGCATCGCGCTTCAAATCTTAGCGTCAGTCGCTCGCAACGATCTTGTTTGCCAGCGCGCCGATCTTCGATGACGATACTTCGACGGTGTCGCCGATTTTGAGAAACAAATCGAGCGGCCGTTTGCCGTCGGGACTGCGGCGCGATTTATCGGCGGCGGTTCCCGCCGAGGTGCCGCCGGCGATTACGTCGCCGGGCACGAAGGTGAAATCCTGGGAGAGATGCTCCAGGACATCACCGAACGACCAGATCATCTCGTTGGTGTTGTAGCTTTGACGAACCACGCCGTTGACTCGCGTCTCGGCGCCGAGGTTTTGATGGTCGAGTTCACCAACGACAATGCATGGTCCCATCGACACCGCCCCGTCGAAATTCTTCTGCAGGTTGTAGCTCACCGCCCGGTCGGCGCCGCCGCCGTCGCGGATGCTCCAGTCATGAAATAAAGTGACGCCCCAAACGTATTCGCGGATTTTCGCCGCGGAAATATTTTTGCCGCGTTTGCCGATCACGATGGCGACTTCGCCCTCGTAATCAAAATAGGTAACGCGCTTAGGAAAAGGGATCGGATCGTCCGGTCCAGCGACTTCGGCGGGCACTTTCCAAAATCCCCATTGACCGGCCTTTTTAGCCTCTTCGGTAATTTGCTCAATGGACACGTCGGTTTTGCCGAGCCGGTTGGCCCACATGCCAGCCAAGTGTGCGGCGTAGTTGCCACCGACGCAGGCGATGCGCCGTTCCGGCCAGGGCGCGTGAAGTTTTACCTCACTGGCTTGGTGCACCACTTTCGGCTCGCCGCGGTCGTCGCTCGGAGCGAGTCCAGCGAACTGATCTCTCACACGGGGCGCTTCTTCGAGTCCGGCGCCGCCGGACTCGATAAACGATAAAAGACGCGCCGGTAGACGAGTCGCGGCTTGCTCGTCTGCCTTTGCCTCGCCTTTGTCGCGTAACGATCTGGCTAATCCGTGATTGAGATCGATGATCTTTTCATCGATTAAAGCGCCCACTCGGCGGCCCGCGCCGAAAACGACGATCTTCATGTTCGTCCTCCGAAATTT
>JBEVIO010000441.1:0-10355 GCA_040510635.1 Binatia bacterium
CTTTGCCAAAGAGAACTTGTTCGTCGAAGCGGTGGTCCTGAATGCCAGCACGCGGGCAATTCCAGCGCTAATCGGCGGCTCGACGCAGATTTCCGCTTCGTCCGCGATGACGACGATCCGAGCGGTGGAGAAAGGCGCCAATCTAAAAATCGTCGGCGGCCTGATCAACGCGCCGGTCTACGATCTTTACGCGCCGGCGAAATATAAATCGATCAAAGAGCTCAAAGGCGCGACCATCGGCGTCACCGGCCTCATCACCAGCGACACCGTGCTGATGAAGGAAATGCTCAAGGCCAATGGCCTCGAGTATCCGCGCGATTACGCCATGCTCGCGATCGGCGGCACACCGGAACGCTGGCTCGCCATGCAGACGGGCAACGTCGCTGCGGGCATTTTGAGCCCGCCCTATACTTTCGTCGCCGACGAGGCGGGCTTCACCAATCTCGGCTCCACCGCGAAATACACGCCGAATTTCACCCAGACCGTCTTCAACGTGCGCGCGGAATGGGCGCAGGAGAAGAAAGCCGTGCTCGTGCGCTTTCTCCGCGCGACGTTGCGCGCATCGCATTGGATTCATACACAGAAAGAAGACACCGTGCGCGTCATCGCCAAGCGATTTAAATTCAGTGAAAAACATTCGGAAGCCGCATGGCGCTATTTTCTTTCGAACAACGCCATTCCCAAAGACGGGGAAGTCAACGCCAAAGGCATGGACAAAGTCATGCAACTGCTCGTCGAGGACGGCACCATGCGACTGCCGCTACCCAAAACCGATAAGTACATGGATTTGAGCTACCTCGACGAAGCGCGGCGCACGGCGCAATGACCACGCCGCCAAGCAACTTTCCTTCCACGGTATTCTTTGCTGGATGATGATCGCTCGCCGCAGTCCAGTTCCAATCCTACTGATCGCGCTCGCTGTCCTTTTCCACGTCGCGCCGCGCGCGGTTTTCGGACAAGGCGCCACCAAAGCAATCGTGCTCGCCTGGGACGGCGCAGTCCCCGCCTTCGCGCTGGAAATGGTGCGGCAAGGGAAGCTGCCCAATCTCGCCAAGCTGATTGAAGACGGTGCTGTCGCCGCCGACGTCGTTGCCGGATTTCCATCGAAGACCGCGCCCGGCTTTGCCTCGCTCATGACCGGCGCGCCGCCGCGCCTCACCGGCATTACCGGCAATCGCGTGCCGCGCGCGCCGCGCGCCCAGTTCACCATTCTCGACAGCCTCGCCGGGTTTGACGAGGCACCTTTGCGCGCCCAGACGATCTGGTCCGCCGCCCAGGGCGCGGGGAAAAAAGTGGTGGTCTCGCATATTCCGGCGTTTTCCGGCGAGCTCTCCGAGCAAGTCATCCGATTTTCCGGCTACACGCTGACCGCCGGCCGCGACGGGATTGTTACCAAACGATCGATCCAAAACGAGCCGGGGGCGTGGATCGATTCGCCAGCCAGCGAAGCGGCGCCAATTGAGATCACTTTCACGGTCGGCGAAACTCGCTTCTACGGACTCCTCATCGACGATCCCGCCGACCTTCAAATCGGTTACGATACGTTGCTCATCGCCACCGGTCGCGACGCCCGGGAAATCCAGACCAAGCTCAAGCCGGCGCCGGCCAACGCCGGCGGAGAATTATTTTGGAGCGAGCCGATCACCGTCAAATCGAGCGGCAATCAAAACACCAAAAGCTATTTTCGCCTGTTCGATCTCAAACCCGACGGCAGCGATTTTTTTCTTTATTACACCCGCCCGGCGCGCGACCTGACCGTGCCCGCTACCGAGGTCTCCCCAGGAGCCACCGTGCGGAGTTTTATCGGCAACGGCGCGAGCCTTCTCTATAATCAGGGCGCCTTCGGCAGAACCATTCCGAACGGCGGCAGCGGAGGCGCGGAGGCGCGCTATCTGGAGACGGTCGTCTTTGCGCAGCATCAATTGATGGAAACCAATCGCTGGGCCATGGATAACTTGCCCTGGGATTTGTACCTTACTTACACACCTTTTCCCGACGAAGGCGAGCACGTCTGGCGCGGCTATCTCGACTCGGCGTTGCCCGGCTATCGTCAAGATGTGGCCAACCAACTCCGCTTGTTTTTAGAAAGGGTCTATCGCTCTTCGGATGAACATCTCGGATTGCTTCTGAGCAGGCGTCCGCCGAATAGCATTTTTGCCCTGATCTCCGACCACGGCATGCAGAGCATTTATAAACGGGTCGCGCTCAATCGCGCGCTTCAGGAAGCCGGGCTGTTATTTCTCGATGCTCCAGGCAAAATCGATTTAAACAAAACTCAGATTCTCTATCCGGCGGTGAACAACGGCTATTTGTTGATCAATTCGACGGATCGAAAGAGCGGCATTGTAGCGCCGGGAGAGCGCGCGGCGGTGATCGCCAAAGCGCGCGACGCACTCCTGGCCATTCGCGACGGCGAGCGTGCCGTCGTCAAATCGGTTTACGATGCGGAAACAGAGGGAACGAGCCGAGAGATCGGCGGCGACGTCGGCGGCGACCTCTACGTCGAGCTCGCACCGGGTTACGATTTCGATCCGCGCATCGGCGCCGGCCCGCTCGTCACCGACACCGAGCCCTACGGCACCCATGGCGCCGACCCGTTGCAAGCCTCCATGCGTACGCTGATGGTGCTTAACGGCCCCGGCGTGCGCGCCGGGCAGAAGCTCGTCGATGTGCGCATTATCGATTTCGCGCCGACGCTCGCCCGGCTCATAGGAATGCCCAAGCCGAAGGATGCAACTGGCCGAGTGCTCGACGAAGGTCTCGCACCGCCAATGGTCGGCGCGCCGGATCTAGACCAACCAAAAAAAGTTTCAGAGGAGAACTTGCCATGACCGCTCGATCCACCTGGCAACCGCCGTCCGCCGTCGCGCTCGAAGACATGATCAATCTTCATCACGACGTCACAGCCATGCCGGATATCGCCATCGACATGCGAGAAGATATTTTTCGCATCAGAGAACTGGAAATGGACTGGGACATCGGCGCCGTGATCTATGAGCCGCAGGAAACCAAGCACATTCCGATCGGCGCCGACGGCAAGAAAGCCGGAGTGTTCTTGCTGCACGGCGGCGTGTCCGATTTCAAATCCGTCGACCGCATCGCGCGCACGCTGCCGTCCAAGTTTGGCATCAAAGTCGTTTCGATGACTTTTCCCGGACGATTCTATTTTCGCGATTCTGATCGGGATTGGCCCGGCGACGTCGAAAACCGCGATGGCACGGCGCGCACTCCGCTCTGGACCCAAGAGATGCAGATCATGCCGGACCAGTACACGATCGTCCAGGACACTTCGAAGCGCGAAGATTACGGCACGCTGATTTCTCTTTCGGCCAAGGAAGGCACGGAATTTTTCCAGCGCATGGCCGCCTGGCCGGCCGCTTTTGAACAAGCGATCCAGGAAACCGCCAGACGCCATTTTCCCGACAGCGAATTCTCGATTTACATTCACGGCCATTCCACCGGCGGGCCGTTCGCCATGATGGCCTCGCAGCGAGTGCCGAATATTGCCGGCCTGGTCGGTTACGGCAGCTCGCCTTTCGGTTGGATGTATCCGTTGATCAGCGGCGACGACTGGGGATTTCCGTTCAATCAATTGCGCTTGCGCACCTGGCGCGACACCGCGCGCTACATGTACGAGGGCATGAAAAACGAAGACATCGGCCTGCCCATGCTCATCGAGCTCACTTTTGAACGCTGGGAAACCGCGAAAAAACGCCCCAACTTCAAGGCCGAAGATTTCGTCCACAAAAATTCAACCAAAGCGTTGGAAACCGCCGCGCGAGTTGCCGCCGAACGCTTGAAGCTCTCGCACGATGAGACCGCGAAACTGGTTCAGCGTTATCTCGGCTACACGCGCGAGCTCAGCGGCGCCGGCGTAAAACCCGTGCCGAATTTTCTCTCGATCCACGGCATCAACGATGACACGGTGACGCTCCAGCGCTGCGAAAGATCACTGCCGCTATTCGCCAAACTCGATCCCGCGCCGAAGGTAAAAAGCATCTCCCTCGGCGCCGGCATCCACTCCTGGGGCTGGACGCATGCACAACTGCCGCAAGGCATCGTGACGCCGGTCGCCAAGCTCTGGCACGACGCGATCATGAATGGCTTTTTTCTGAGCTAAACAAATTACGGCGGTGAGAAACTGTCCCTATGCGTCGAAGGCTTGGCCATCCTACGTGGAACGATTTGAACTGTTTGAACGAATTCATTAGGCTGACGCTATGGCAGACAAAGATCATCTCATTCTCACCGCGATCGGACCGGATCAAGTCGGCTTGGTTCAACGCATCGCCGCATTTATTTCGCGCCACGACTGTAATATCGAAGATAGCAAGATGGCGGTTTTTTGCGGCGAGTTCGCCGTGATCGTGCTGATCAGCGGCGCGGGTGAAAACCTGGTGAAGATCGGCCGCGATTATCGCGAGATCGAAACCGAGACCGGTCTCGCGATATCTATCAAGACACCGTCGACGAGAAAAACGCCGGAATCTTTTCTGCCCTATAAATTGACCGCCTCGTGCATGGATCATCCCGGCATCGTCTATCAAATCAGCGCCGCACTGAGCGCTCTCGGGATCAATATCGAATCGATAGAAACCAAAACCTACGCGGCGCCGGTCAGCGGCACGCCGATTTTTCAGCTCGAAGCCAATATTGCGATTCCGGTACGGACCAACATCAATCAACTGCGCGCGCGCTTCGCCGAGATTCAGCGCGAAGAAAACATCGACATCGACTTGACCGCGGCCAAAAACTAGCCGCTGACGCGCAGTGCTGAAGCAGTGCTCG
Organism: Binatia bacterium; assembly: GCA_040510635.1. Classification (GTDB taxonomy): domain Bacteria; phylum Desulfobacterota; class Binatia; order UBA9968; family UBA9968; genus DP-20. The sequence continues at coordinate 4,789 of JBEVIO010000441.1, forward strand.
AAGCCGGCATTTCCGCGGTTTCCAAAATTTTCTGCTTGCGCCCGAGCCAAAGCCCGTTAATGAGCCAAGCGATGGAAAGTGGCACAGCGACCAGCGAAATTCCCGCCATGCCGATTCCCAGCAATCCCAAGCCGGCATAAGACCAGGCGCCGACCTGATCGCCCAAGCGGTAGATCACGGTGTCGATAAAACTTTTGGCTTTGTATTTGTCTTCACGCGGCACGACCGTAAACAGGACCTCGCGGGTGGGCCGGGCAAAAGCAAAATTGCCGGCGCGCCGAATCACCTGATAGATCACCAAGACGACGATCGTCGGCGTCAGCGCCAACGCGCTGAATCCGAAGATGCTCAGCAGCGGCAACAGCGCCAGGGTCAGCGCGACGCCGATCCAGCGCAACACGCGCCCGGTCAAAAAGAGCTGTGCGCCGAGCGTGAGAATATTCACCCACAAGTCCACACGCGCGAAAAAAGCGGTGCGTGCGCCGCGCTCGGCAAAGCTTTGTCTGGCTATTTCGGCCTGTTGAAAATAGAGAAACGTCGACGTGGTCGCAAAGAGCAATACGTAAACGCTTACGTTGATCAGATAGGGCGAGCTCAGGGCGTGCCGGAGACCGCCAAAGATGGAGCCACCGATCACGGTTTCGTCCCTTGGCGCAACGGAACTCTGATGTAATGCGCTGGACAACCGCGACAGGCGGCGTACGCAGAACACGGCGAGTTCCAGCAGCGCGGCGGAAATCAGCAAAAGATAAATCGGCGCGACGTGCGGCGCCAGGGATGCGGTCAGGCTCGATCCGAAGATGCCGCCAAGAGTGGCGCCGGCGGCGATAAAGCCGAAGAGCCGCTTGGCTTGCCCGGCGTCGAACACATCGACCATCAACGCCCAAAAAACCGAAACGACAAATAGATTAAAGACCGACGTCCAGATAAAGAACACCCGGCCGATCCAGATGTTCTGGGCAGCACTGGCCCAATGCAGACACAGTCCGAAGAGCAGCAAGTTAGCGGCGAAAAACCGGTAGCTGATGGCGATGAATCTGATCCGCGGCAGGCGTGCGACGAGTGCCGCAAACGCCGGATTGACGGCGATCATACCGAGAAGTGTACCGGTGAACAGCCACTGGAGTTGTTCCACGCCGCCGGCAACGCCCATCTCGTCGCGGATGGGGCGCAGAATGTAATAGGAAAAAAGAACGCAGAAAATATAAAGCCACGACCAGCCGAGTGCGGGCATTTCCGCGGGCTCGACGTCGATCACCGGCCGAAGCAAGCGGTGTCCCAAACGACTCGGTAACGCGGCGCTGGTGTCCGTCATTGATAGCGTCTCATCCGTTGGCACTTCCGGTTCAGACGTTATCGATAAATTGTTCCATCTTGCGCCGCATGGCGGCGTCGGGCAGCCGGCCACGCGCCGCGCCGAGATTGTCGACGACGTATTTCGCCTGAGCCATGCCGGGCACCGCGCAGGTGATCGCCGGATGCGAAACGATGTATTTGAGAAAAAACTGTGCCCAGGATTGGCAATCGAACTCGCTTGCCCATTCCGGCAACTTCTTGCCCTGCACCGCGTTGAACAAACGTCCCCGACCGAAGGGCAAATTGATCATCACCGCCATGCCGCGATCGGGCGCCAGCGGAATGATGCGCGCGCCGGCGTCGCGGTTATCCAGAGCGTAATCGACTTGAATGAAGTCGAGAGCTTGCTTCTTCATCGTCTGCTCGAACTCGCCGTACTGATTATCGAATGAGGTGGTGATGCCGACGTAGCGCACGCGCCCCGCCTGCTTCATGCCGCGCAGCGTGGCCAACTGCGTGTCGGTATCGCGCAAATTGTGCACCGCGATCAGATCGAGCTTGTTCGTGCGGTATTTCTTGAACGACTCCTCGATCTGTTTGATTCCTTCTTCACGCCCGATGTTGCGCAAGCTCACTTTGGTGGCGAGAAACAGCGAGTCCCGCACTTTGAGCTCGTCGACGAGCTCCCCGACCACGGCTTCCGCCGTGCCGTAAGACGGCGAGCTGTCGACCACCTTGCCGCCCAACGCTTGAAATTGCCGGATCGTTTCGCGCAGCGGCGCTTTCTCCGAGTCGTGCTTAATTTCTTCGTAGCGGCGCGCCGTGCCGATTCCTATGACGGGAATGCTTTCCCCCGAGGAAGGAATTTGTTTTTGGATGAGGGGCTGGGTCTGCGCGAAAATGTCCGTCGGACGAAGCAACAACGAAGCGCCTAAACCAAGTCCAGCCTTGATAACGGTTCGACGATCCATATCCATAGTCATGACTCCTCAGGGCGCGCGGTTTTTCGATAGATAAGCATTGCCGATTACGGGTTACAAGCCGGCCGGTTCAGCCTTTGACCAGCCATTCGGAATAATATCGCCACAGCGCGTCCACCGAGCTGTTGCCTCTAGTCAAACGGCTTTGGAATGCGGCGATGTCTTCGTCGGGGATCGACGGCACCTTGCCCAGCGAAGCCGCTTGCAAATTCATCTTCGCCAAGGTGTCGAGCTTGATCGCCGTGAGCGTCGCCTGTTCGACGCTGGGTCCAACCGTGATCAAGCCGTGGCCGCGTAGGATGCAAATATCCTGGTCGCCCATCACCGCCTGCATGGCGTGGACTTGCTCAACCGTGTTCAGCGTCAGCGTGCGCGGGTAGACCGGAATGGGTCTCAAGGTCAGCCGCATGCTGCTCGGATCGTAGCCGCCGAAGATCGGTCTGAGCTCGATTCCCGCCATGCTGCAAAGCACCACCGAGGGCGGGTGGGCGTGCACGACGGCCGCCGTATTCGCTCTCGCCTTGTATATTTCGCCGTGGATGACCGCTTCGTTGGGCGGTTTGAGCCCGGCTTTTTTGTCCCGATTGCGGCCGTCGAGATCGGCGACAATCACATCGCTCGGCTTGGTAAAAAGCAGTCCGGTTTCTTTCGGTCCGCGGCCGCGGATCAGCATGTGCTCTTTATCGAGGCGAGCGCTGACGTGGCCGGTGGTTTCTTTGAACATGCCGAGCTTAGCGAGTATACGGCACGACAACGCCACCTGGCGCGCTAAAGCGAGATCGGTTTTCACTGCTGTCCTCCTTGTTTTCGATGAAAAATCCGCGCAATTGGAATCCGGTGCGACTTTAGCATGAACTTAGCCGCATGGCTCGTTTGACCGAGCCGTCAAAAATTGATTGTCGAAAGCCGTCGCAAAGGCTATATCAACTATCTTGAAGCGGTCGTCATCATGAATTCAAAGAAGGGGAGCCGACCATGAAGATTTCATTTCGAAGCGGCGCATGGATCGTTCTTGGCGCTTTACTTTTCGTCGTTCGCTTTGGCTCGCTTGAGGCGCCGGCGCAAACCCTCGACAAGATTCGCCTCGGCTATAGCGGCACGGGAATAAGCAGTTATTCATTGGAAATCGGCAAACGCTTGGGTATTTTCCGACGCAACGGACTCGACGTAGAGGTCGTCTACGTCAACAGCGGTTCGCTGCTCAATCAAGCGCTGATCGCTGGCACCTTTGACGTTTCGTTGTCACAAGGCTCGGAAGCTATGCTGGCGAAAATGCGCGGTGCCGACATGCGCATCGTCGCCGTCATCGCCAATCGATTCAATCACGTCTACATCACCGCACCGTCGATCACATCCATCAAACAGTTAAAAGGCAAAAGGATCGCGGTCAGCCGCTTTGGTTCGGGATCGCACTTTCAAAGTAATCTAGCACTCAAAGACGGCGGCCTGGATCCGGACAAGGACGTCACAGTCTTACAAATCGGCAATTCGGGCGCGCGCATGGCGGCGATCCTGAGCGGCACAGTGGACGGCACCATCATGGCCGCCGACTTCGTCCCGAAGGCGAAACGAGAAGGATTCAACATACTGACCGACCTCGCCGATACGAAAATCGAGTATCCGTTTCTCTCGCTCAACATGATGGGCCCATACATCGACCGCAATTTGAAACTGGCCAAGGCGCTGATCAAGAGCATGTCCGAATCGATCCGAGCGCTTCAGACCGACGCGACGAACGCAAAGATAGCGATCCGCGCGGCATTGAAAACCGACGACGTGGAAACTATTGATTATGCGCTCTCGCGCAGCGTTCGTGTCCTGGATCCGCGGCCGTTTCCCACTGTCGCCGGTATGCAAACCGTGCTCGATGAAATCGGCAAAGAAGCCAAGGGGAAGACTTTCAAGTTCGACGAATTCGTCGACATGCGCGCACTCAGAGAACTAGAGAAAGAAGGATTTTTCAAGCAGCAGCGCTAAGACAGATTGATCTGCACCAGAACCAAGGGCGCATCGCCTTCCGCGCCTTTGCCTTCACTCTGTAAGAGCGGCGGCGGCAGAGCCGGTCGGATCTGTTCAATCTTCTTCCAGGTCTGCTCCGGCATGATGAGGTAATCTTTGCCCAGGCCGATTTTAGCTGCGACTTCAGCGAGCGGCCGCTCTAGCGGCTCGATCACCTTGCCGTGATAAAAGACCACCGGATCGCTGTTGAATTCCCCGAAAAGATAGACCGCCGTTTCGGGCCCTATTCGCCGCTCCATGTTCATGACAAAGTCGCGATAACTTTTGTTCGCCGCAATCACGGGGATAACGATGGCCCGGCTGATGAATCCAAGCGACACGCCGATGAATACGACCAGCAGAGCCGCTTGGCGGATCTTACCGTGCCAAAAGGCGCGTCCGAGAGCCAACCAGAGTACAGCGGATAAGAATGCTACCACGGTGAATACGGCGCCAAACGTGTCCAAGGCATCTTGAACGACCAACAGATTGGCGCGGTCCTTCGGTTTGAGCAAACCGGCAATCGGTCCGAAGAACCAACCCGGCTCATGATTCCAAATCGCGCCGATGGTGATGATCAACAGTAGCGCACCGGTCAGGACGGCGACGCCGGCAACGATGCGATAGAGAATCAGTCGTGCGCCGGTTGAAACGCCATGGTGATAAACCCAGGCCGCGAGTAACAGCGCCAGCGGCGGATACAAAGGCAAGAGGTAGACGGGTCGTTTTCCCGCCGACAACGAAAAGAAAACGAACATGACCAGAAACCACGACTTGAAAAACAGCCGATCATCGTCGCCGCGTGCACCCGGCTGAAACACGTCCCAAAACATGAACGGCAAAAAAAGACTCCACGGCAATCCCAAACTAAAAAGATAGGAAAAGTAATAATAAACTGGATGGCTGTGCCCGGAACCGCCGAAAAAGCGCTTGAGGTTTTCTTGAAGCAGTTGGCGATCGACGAATCCTTCGCCGCCCCGGGTAAACGCCATCCCGTACCATCCGACCGCGAGGAGGAGAGTTATGATCACACCCGGATGGAAGGCGAACTTTAGGATTAAATCCCATTTTCTTTTTACGGCGAGAAACCCGGCGATCACCAGTCCCGGCAAAAGTATTCCCAGCGGGCCCTTTGCCAGCGTGCCGATACCAACCAGCGCGTACAACGCGAAATACACAGCGAGTGGGTTAGAAAGCCGCGATAAAGCGCATAGAAAATAATTAAACTGAGCGTTACGAAAAAACACAGGGTCATATCGACGCGCGCGCTCAAGGCTTGATCGCTGTAAACCA
>JBEVIO010000442.1:0-4841 GCA_040510635.1 Binatia bacterium
ACGCCGGGAAAGTCGTGACTGCGTGGCACCGGCTTGCCATTGAACTCAACGATGATATCGCCGGTCTTGATCCCCGCCTCCGCGGCCGGGCTGCCTTCGGTGACCTCCGTGACCACCGCCATTTCGGCTGGACTGCGGGTTAAACCGAGCGACTGCGCCATCGCCGCGGTCACATCTTGGGCGCGCACGCCAAGCCAACCGCGTACCACGCGGCCATTTTTGCGCAGTTGTTCGGCGACTTTCTTGGCGAGGTCGATGGGGATCGCAAAGCCGATACCGACGTTTCCGCCGGACTGGCTAAAGATGGCGCTATTGACGCCGATCACTTCGCCGGCGGCGTTGATCAGTGGGCCGCCGCTATTCCCCGGATTGATCGAAGCGTCGGTTTGAATAAAATTATCATAGGGCCCGGCGCCGATGACCCGTCCCTTGGCGCTGACGATTCCAGCCGTCACGGTGTGTTCCAAGCCAAATGGATTCCCAATCGCCATCACCCAATCGCCAACCTCCAGCTGCGCGGAGGCGCCGAGCTTGGCAAAGGGCATATTGCCGCCTGATTTTCTGACCTTGATCAAGGCCAAGTCGGTGCGGTCATCTTTGCCAATCAAGCGCGCCTCGTGCTCACTTTGATCCGCCAATTTGACTTTGATGGTGTCGGCGCTGCGCACCACGTGATAGTTAGTTAAAATCTCGCCATCCTTGCTGATGAGGATGCCGGAGCCCAGGCTGCGCTGGTTATTTTCTCTCGGCGGCGCTTCACCGAAGAAGCGGCTAAAAAATTCTTCGAGGGGATCGTTCGAGCCGGCGCGCGGCGAGCGTTGCGAGGCCGTCGAAATGTTGACCACCACCGGCATGGTCTTCTTGGCGATGGCGGCGAAGGAAGGCGGACGGGCGCCGTCGAGAACGGTCAGATTGGCCGCTCGTGCCGGCGCGAGCGACGATGAGATCGACAAAAATCCCAGACCGATGGCAATCGCCGGCTGCGCCGCAATCGAGCTGCCAAAGCGCATGCGTATTGTTCGGCATTTTCCGCCTGGGTCGGTCACGCGCTCAGACTAGCAATTTCCGTGCGGGATTCAAATCTAGCTAATCGGCTGGGACATTTGCAAAAGAACCCCGCTGCCGCTATGAAGAAACGATCTTTTTCAGCGAAGAAAAATCATGAAACCCGCCGCGATTGATTACGACACCGTGCGCGAGATGCTGCGCACGGCGACACCGGATCGCATTCTGCGCTTTATCGGCAAAAGCCATCCCGCCGACATCGCGCTTTTGTTCAAGGGACTGGAGCCCGTCGAGGTGCGGCAGCTTTTCGATATCTTGTTTTCCTCGCGCCGCGCCGACAAGACGCTCAAAGAGTTGCCGCCGGAGCTTCTGCCCGACATTCTCGCATTGATCGACGATGAAAAAGTCGGTCGCTTGATCGTCCGGGCCGATCCCGATGATGCCGTCACGTTCATCGATAGCCTGCCCGAAGAGCGCCGCGAACGAGTCTTGGCGCTGTTAGACCCCGAACGTCAGGCCGCCGTCCGCGAGATCATCAATTACCCCGAGGGCACGGTCGGCAGAATCATGACCACCGATTTCATGGCGCTCTCCCCTGACACGACGGCGCAGGGCGCTATCGATAAGATCCGCGAGCGCGGCGAGCTCGAAGCGTTCTTTTATCTTTACGTCGTCGATGACGCGGGCCAACTCGTGGGCGTCGTGCCGATCCGCAACTTGGTCATCGCCCCGCCGAATCGGCGGCTCTCCGACATGATGATCGCGGACCCGGTCAAGGCCAATGTCTTCACCGACCAAGAAGAGGCCGCGCGCTTGGTATCGCGCTACGAGCTTTTGGCGCTGCCGATCGTCGACGAAGCGGGCCGGCTGGAAGGCATTATCACCGTCGACGACGTGATCGACATTATCAACGAGGAAAGCACCGAGGACATGTACAAAATGGCCGGCTTGGCCGGAGAGGATCGCGTCTTCACGCCGATCTCGCGCTCGGTGAGAATGCGCCTGCCTTGGACAATTTTAAATTTGCTTACCGCCACTTTGGCCGCCTCGGTGGTGGTGATTTTCGAAGGCACGCTGCATGAAATCATCGCGTTGGTCACGTTCATGCCGGTGGTCGCCGGTGTCGGTGGCAATGGCGCGACGCAAACCGCGACGGTAATTATCCGCGCCATCGCGTTAGGTGAACTGGAATTTGCTTCGGCCTGGAAAGCGATCGTCAAACAGGTCTCAGTCAATATTTGTATCGGCTTGGCGGCCGGCGCACTGATCGCGACGGCGGCCTTTCTCTGGAAGGGTAATCCGTTTCTTGGCCTGGTGCTCGCTGCCGCGATGATTTGCAATCTCGGTTTAATGGCCGGGTTTGCCGGCGCCGTGATTCCGCTGTTATTGAAAGCGCTCAAGTTCGATCCCGCGCTCGGCTCCGGGATTATCGTCACCGGTCTGACCGATGCCTTCGGCTTTCTCTCATTTCTCGGCCTCGCCTCGTATTTCCGCCGTTATCTTGTTTAGCCCACGGGTTGCGGCGCGGGGTCCCCCGCTTTGGCGCCTCGCTGCAACAGAAAAAGTACCCCGCCGATCAAGCTGTCCACGGCGACAATCAAAAACAGCAAGATGCCGAAGGCGATGCCCTTCTCCGAGCTGATGCCGATAACCGCCAGAAGAAAGATATAGCCGCCTTCGCGCAAGCCAAGACCGTTCAAACTGATGGGGATCGCGGAAAAGGTCCCAACCAGCGGATATACGATGAGGGCGAAAGAAAACGGCACGTTTAGATCGAGCGCGCGTCCCATCCCCACGTGTATCCAGGCTTGAATCAGATGAATCAAAAGCGACAATAGGATCGCTATCAGTAAGGCTCGCCAATGGGTTCGATAGCTTCTGAACGCGAGCCGCAACTTGACCACCAGCGGATGGCCGTCTTGGGGCAGTACGCGTCGCAACACAGGCAGCAGTAAGCCGACGGCAAGAAGTCCCAGGGCGAGCAGGAAAGTCGCGACCCGCGCCGCATGTGGAACCGCGTAGTAGGGGAAGAACCAAAGCCCTAAAGCACCGAGCCAAACCAACACGATCATGCCGATCGCGCGATCCATCAGGACCGACATCGCCGCGTTGACTGTCGTTACCGCGTGCCCTTTAGCGCGCGCATCCTCGTCCTTGACGAGATAGTAAACCCGGGTCACGTCGCCGCCGACGGTGCCCGGCGCAAAAAGATTAAAGAACATGCCGATCAAATAGTAGCGCAGCATGGCTGTAAACGGCGTCTTGATGCCAAGCGGCCGGGCCAAAGTCGTCCAGCGCGCCGCGCTGATGCCTTGGGTAAAAAGATAAACCAACATTACCAAAGCGATATAGGAAAATTTCGCGTTCGCAAAAGTCTGCAGAAAGCGCTCGATGTGGATGCGCGCGAGAAAATAAGCCAGCAGCCCCACGCTCACGATCAGCTTAAGGACAAGGACGAGAACGGGCTTCGCTTTCTTCATTCGTCCAGCGGCGGTTGGATGAGCGCTTGCGACTCGTCTTTGGCAAGGCGATCAACCAAGACTCGGCGTCCCACCACATGCAGGCGCCCCTCAGCATAAAGTTGAATCGCGCGCGGATAGATGCGGTGTTCCTGCTTGAGAATCCGCGCCGCCAGCTGCTCCTCGCTTTCGTCGGGAAATACCGGCACCACGGCTTGAATGATGATCGGCCCCTCGTCGCAATCTTCATTGACGAAATGCACCGTGCAGCCCGCGAAACGCACGCCATGATCGAGGGCTTTCTTTTGCACGTGTAAACCGGGAAAGGACGGCAGCAGCGCCGGGTGAATATTCATGATCCGGTTCGAGTAAGCCTTGATGAACAGCGGCGAAAGCAGGCGCATGAAACCGGCGAGCACGACCAGTTCGACGCCGCGCCCGCGGAGCAGATCGACGACGGCTTGATCGTAAGCCTCGCGGCTGGCGAACGCTTTATGATTGAGAACTTCAGTACGAATGCCGTGATTCTGCGCCCGCGCCAAACCGTAAGCATCCGCTTTATTGCTCAACACGACCGCGATGTTCGCATCGAGCTTTTTGGCTGCGATAGCATCGATGATCGCTTGCAGATTGGTGCCGCTGCCGGAAATCAGCACGCCGATCGGAACTGGCTTTGCCATAAGCTTTCTCTCAGACGCGGATCGTTGCGCCCCGCGCACCGCTACGGATTTCGCCGATCACAAAACACTTTTCACCGATGCCCGCGATCGTGTGCATCACGGCATCGGCTTGTTTTTTGCCTACGATGAGGATCATGCCCAGTCCATTATTGAAAGTGCGATCCATTTCGGCTTGGGCAACGCCGCCGATCTTTTGAATCAGCTTGAAGACCGGCGGCACCGGCCAGCTTTGACGTTCGATGACGGCGCGCCGGCCGTTCGGTAATATTCGCGGCAAGTTTCCCGTAATGCCGCCACCGGTGATGTGCGCCGCGCCTTTGATCTGATATTTCGTGAACAATTTGCGGGTAATTTTTGCATAGATCCGCGTCGGCTCGAGCAACTCCTCGGCGAGAGTGCGGCCCAGGTCGGGAATGTGCTGGCGAATTTTCATGTGTCCTTTTTCCAGCAGCACCTTGCGCGCGAGCGAATAGCCGTTACTGTGCAGACCGCTGGAAGGTAAGCCAAGCAAAATATCGCCCGCCACGATCTCGGCTGGATCGATCATTTTCTTCTTCTCCAAGACGCCGACGACAAATCCGGCGAGGTCGTATTCGCCCTTGGGAAAATCGCCCGGATGCTCCGCGGTTTCGCCGCCGATGAGGGCGCAGCCCGCTTGGCGGCAGCCCGCGGCAACGCCGCGCACGACCGCTTCGGC
>JBEVIO010000443.1:0-3916 GCA_040510635.1 Binatia bacterium
ATGATCGTGTTTCCGAAAAGGCTGATGCCGCTATAACCGTAGGGCGCGAAAGGCCGCCAATTGGCGGGGTCGATGTAGAAGACGCCGATGGCGATAACCAAAAGCACGACGGTGAGCTTGACCACGACCATAAAAAAATTGAACGCCGCGCTGCGGCGGATGCCGGTGACCAGAATCATCGTCAGTACGGCGGAGATCAACAACGCGGGCGCATCGATGATCGCGCCGGTGGCGACAAACGCGCCGCTGGCCGGATTGAAATCGAAGGGAGCATTCGTGAAGGCCGCCGGCAGGTAGACGCCGAGCAGATGAAGAAAATCGACGAAGTAGTGCGACCAACCATGCGCCACGCTGGCTGCGCCGATGCCATACTCCAACAGCAAATCCCAGCCGATGATCCAGGCGAAGAGTTCGCCCAAGGTCGCGTAAGCGTAGGTGTATGCCGAGCCCGCCACGGGCACCATCGAGGCGAATTCAGCATAGCAGAGCGCGGCAAAGGCGCAGGCGAAGCCGGCGACGACAAAGGAAAGCATGGTCGCCGCGCCGGCTTTGTCTTTGGCGACCACGCCGATGATGACGAAGATGCCGGCGCCAACAATCGCGCCGACGCCGAGGCTGGTCAGTTGCAGTGGCCCAAGGATCGGCCGCAAGCCATGGTCGCCGCCTCTTTCTTTGAGCAAGAGACGGGTCGGCTTTTTCGAGAAAAGGGAACGGTGCATCGACGCCATGAACACGCAGATACAGTGCGCGTGCGGAGAATTCAAGATTGGTCAATCCAAAGCTAATTCGGCGCGCTTGACGCTGTGGTTTGGTCCTTCTACTATTCGGGCAATTTCGCTGGGGAAGTCCTGATCGAATGAAAGCACTCTTATTCGTTGTCCCTCGCCGGCTGCTATTTTACGGCTGATATTTGTCCAGTCCTAGTGGCCTCTGTGCCGCCGGCGAAGATCGTGATTACGCCAGCGAGCTTCAGCGAGCGCGAAGGACTGCTGATCGTCACGCAAAATCAAGGCTATTTCCGCAAACGTAATCTCGACGTGCAGCTCGTGCTCATGCCGAGCGCGCCGATTGCGTTTTCGGCCTTAACCGCGGGCGAATCGCATTTTTACTACGGCACGACATCCGGCACGAGCCTCGGCGCTGTGTTGAATAGTCTCGACGGCGTCTTTGTCGCGGGTTTTATCAACAAGCTCGTCGGCGCCTTCGCGGTGAGCAAAGAAATCAAGACGCCCAACGACCTCAAAGGCAAGCAAATTGGTGTCGCCAGCCTCGGCGGCGGCAACTGGATGTTCACCATGCTCGCGTTCGACCATTGGGGCCTCGAGCCCAAGCGCGACAACATTACGTTTCGCATCATCGGCAACACCGGCGTGCGCGCCCAATCGATCGCATCGGGGATCATCGGCGGGTCGGTGTTGGGTTACACCTTTGCGACTAATTTGCGTCGCGACGGCTATCCGATTTTAGCCGATCTCGGCGATCTCAATATTCCGTTTCAGGATACCGGACTTTACACGCGCAAGAGTTTTGTCGCCCAGCACCCGGAAGTCGTCGAGAACGTGCTGCGCGCGCTGCTCGACGGCATCACGTTCATTCAAAATCCTGAGAATAAAAATGCCGTGCTCAAAAGTTTGGTCCAGTGGCTGCGCTTGTCGAAAACGGAAGACGCGGTCGAAGGTTACGAGTTCATGCGCAAGATGTACACGAAGCGGATTTATCCGACGGTCGACGGCATCCGCAACAGCCTCCGCGTGCTCGCGACCACGAACGAAAAGTTTCGCGCGCTCAAGGCCGAGGATCTAGTCGACGACCGGATCGTCAGAAAGCTCGAGAAAGAGGGAGCGTTCTAAGGCGGATCTCGACCCGCGCGACTGAGCGATCCATTTTGAACGAAAACTTTGGAGGTCTCATGCGAGTTTCGCTGAAATCCATGGTCGTCATCGCAGCTCTTTCTCTTCTTGCTTGGACGAGAGCGACGCAGGCCCGCGACGTGGTCATTGGCTATTCGGGCCGAACCATCGCCGAGATGCCCTTCGCGTGGGGTAGTCGAAAAGGATTTTTCAAGGAAGCGAATCTCGACGTGAAGATGATCTACATGTCGACGAGCATCGCCGCCAAAGGACTGATGAGCGGCGACGTCGATTATTCCACCGCCATGGGCGGCACGCTGCGAGCGGCGATCGCCGGTGCGCCGCTGATCGGCATCTACTCGATGTTCAAAGCACAGATGTACCTGGTCGCGCAGCCGCGCTTTAAACAGGTCGCGGACCTCAAAGGCAAAACCGTGGGAATCAGCGTCTTTGGCGGTGCCTATGATCTCGTCGCGCGGACGATTCTCAGGCATCACGGGCTCGATCCGGAGAAGCAAGTGACATTATTGCAGATCGGCGACAGCCGCACGCTCTATAGCGCGCTCGCCGCGGGCAGCATCGACAGCGCCATCCTCGGACCGCCCTATGACATCAAAGCCGAGTTGGAGGGCGCCAATCGTTTGTTCGACTCGTCCGAGATCTTCGACATGCCGTTCTCCGGCCTGGCGACGAGCAAGAAGAAATTGCAGCAGGACCGCGCCGAAGTGAAGGCGATCGTGCGCGGCCTGGAGCGCATGCGCCGTTACATCGCCGCCAACCGCGCGGAAGCGGAATCCTTCGTCAAGCAGTTTTTGAATTTGAACGACAAGGAAGCGCGCCTGTCAGTGGCGCAGATGGTCAAATCCTTTCGCGACACCGGACGCACGACGGACGAAGCGGTCGCAGATTTCATCGAGACGACGTTACGGAGCACCAAGCAAAAAGCCAGCAGCATCAAGCCCGGCGACATCGTCGACTGGAGCGTGACGACCGAAGTCGTTCGAGAGCTGGATAAAGAAAAGAAGTAAAGCGTGAGGGGAGAGGCATTAGGCCATGCCATCATCCCCCAACGGGAGAAGGAGGCTGCTTAATATCCCCACTAGTCGTCTCACCGGATGCGATCGCGCATCGGCCGGATAGAATCGAAACTTTTGGATACACCATGTATCCGAAAGTTTCATTCAGTGACGTCCCGATGAGTCGGGAGGAGATTGCATCGGCAAAAAAGCTTTTGCTTACCGCCACTTGAATTTGTTTCGTCAATTTTTCTCGCCGGGCACGGTCTTTGCGCCAGTCAATAGCATAGCTTTCCACTCTACGGTCCGTGGGAGACTTCCGCTCATCCTCTGCTACCCCTTTGCCGACGGCTGAGCGGATTGAGATGGAGTCTGAATAGTGGAGGTGTTTATGTTTAAACTCAGATCATTCGTAGGCGTAGCCGTTGTCCTCGCGGCCTCTCTCGGACAATCCTTCGCTAAAGACGATCGGTGGTTTTTTACTGCCAACGAAATGGCCGATGCCTATCGCTATCAGCAACAGTTTGGTGCGCGTTTGCGCCATCCCTTAGAACCGCAAACATGTTTGCAGGGCAAGAAAGACTTCGCCGCGTCATACCAAGGTAGACCCTTTACGGCACCTTGCCGGTTTGTCGGCGAAACGATTCGCCAGTTAAGAGAGCTGTTGGAATCGGGTGCGGCGAAGTATCTCTTCCCGCTGGACGTCGATTCCGCCGACCTGGCTGTGCCGGCGGATGTATACGTGAGTAAATTTAAACAGCTCCCGAGAGAGGAGATTTTGCCAGCGCTGCTACGTGAAACGACGCTGGTAGCGATCTACCGGACGGCCGTGCATTTAAATCCCGAGGTTGGCAACAAAGGATCGGGGATGAGCGCATGGGGTAAAATGCGCACGGTTGCCGGCTTCTACGATGGGCGACCGAACCAAATTCTGTCGCCGCGTTCCGACGGTGGAGTCGATTATTAACCAACAGGGTTAATTAGACACGGCCGTTTTACCCAGATGATTCAATTTTTGGGCGAGCTAACTTTTGTGGCGAATGACACCCT
>JBEVIO010000444.1:0-5221 GCA_040510635.1 Binatia bacterium
ATCAGCGTTCGGATCGCAGCCGAAGTGGCGCTGCGTGAGGCGAGTGACTCTTTGGCCAAAGCCAACGAAGCGCTCGAGCAACGGGTCCATGAGCGCACCGCGGAATTGGAGCAGGCCAACGCAGCGCTGCTGCGTGATATGCAAGAGCAGCGAAACCTCGAAGAACAACTCCGACAAGCGCAAAAAATGGAAAGCATCGGCACCCTCGCAGGTGGGATTGCGCACGATTTCAACAACATTCTCAATATCGTCAAAGGCTATGCGGCGTTGAGCGGCCACCATCCGGCGGCAGACTCGGCGATTGCGGAAAGCGTGTCGATTATCGATGAAAGCATCGAACGCGGCGCAGCCGTCGTGCGCCAATTGCTCACCTTGGGGCGCAAGACCGAGCCGCGGTTGGTTTCGACCGATGTCAATGAAGTCGTGGCCGCCCTCGCAAATTTGCTTAAGCAAACGTTGCCTAAAACCGTTGACGTTATTTACGAGTGCCGCCCCCTGCCGGCTGTGCTGGCGGATCCGAATCAAATCAGCCAGGCGCTGCTCAATCTCTGTGTCAATGCTCGTGATGCCATGCCGAACGGCGGTAAACTCAGGCTCAGGACTACGGTCGCGGCCGGCGGCAAACTGCCGAATCCTACAACCCTCGGGGCGCAGGCTGTTTGTATTGAGGTTGCCGACACAGGTACGGGAATTGACACCGCTATTCGCAGTCGTATTTTTGATCCATTTTTCACCACGAAAAAGGTCGGTGAAGGAACTGGCTTGGGCCTGGCGATGGTTTATGCCATCGTCAAAAACCATAACGGCGCTATCGATTTTGACAGCGAAGCAAAACGCGGCACGACTTTTCGATTGTACTTGCCGATCTTGCCGGCACAGCAAAAGGCGGCCGGTAATGGCGCCAATGGCGCATCCTCTAAGGAACGCCCAGAATCTGCGGGCCAAAGAACTCTTCTGGTTGCCGAAGACGAGCCCTCCATGGTTCTCCTCTTGAAAAAAACTTTATCGGAGCATGGCTACAACGTGCTCGCGGCGCTCGACGGCGAGGAAGCGGTCGATGTTTATCAGCGCCATAAACATGAGATCGACGCTGTGCTGCTCGATATCGGCTTGCCCAAGCTCGCCGGCTGGGACGTGCTTTTAAAGCTCAAAGAAGAAAATCCAGACGTCCATGTGCTGGTCGCCAGCGGCTACATCGATCCGGAATTTAAAAGCAAGATGCGTCAAGCGGGTGTCAGCGATTTCATCAGTAAGCCTTACATGGTTGAAACCATACTGGCGGCGCTTGCGACGATCCCCAAACTATCCGGTCCACCTTACCTTTCCTAACTTCGCCTGAGACTCCGATTCGAGTGCAAGCTCTATTCGGAGTACAAGACGGAAGATGGCTCATGTCGTGAGCTCCAAAACACCGCGTTCATTTGCAAAAATCCTCCCGCATGCGGGGCCGTACCGGCTCGTGAATCAATGTTTTGCTAGCGCGGCGGCGGGTCGCAGCGGGCGACGCTAAATTGGCGGTGTCGATGTAATCGAGCTCGCGGGTTTCGCGCACACAACGGAGCAACAAACCGCCTCGGCTCATGTCGCCGCGGCCGATGAATTCAGCGGGAACGCGCAAGCGGCTGGCGAAAATCGGCGCGAGTATCGTCAAATATTTTCCGCTGGCAATGCTGCCAAGCAAGATCACTTCGCAGTCCGCGGCAATGCTCTGAGCCAGTGCCTTGGCGCTTAGCCGCAGCGCGGCGCAGTAGCGACGATTCTTAAGATGGATCGGCGCGCGACCGAAGCCGCGCAGTTTGGCAACTCGGATCATCGAGTCGTAGGGCATCAAGCCGGCAGTCGGCGTAATGATTAAAATCCCCGGGCAATCGGCCGGCGGTCGCGCGAAGGCTTCGGCATAACTCAGCTTGCCGCGAAAATAGAGCGCGCTCAAAAAGCTAAAAAGCTCTCCCAAGGGCACGCCCGTATCGCGTAAGCGCTGCGCCAACTCGGAGCGGCTTTTTTTCCTGAGCAGATGACGGGCGCGTAGTCCATTGCAATGCGCCGGCGAAAGCAAAAATATCCGATTCATGGATGCACGGCTTGGGCAAATTCCTCGGCATCGAGGGTGTTGAGAACTTCGCCGCGCGTGAGCCAGCCGCGCCGGGCCATGGCGACACCATACGGCAAATTGTCCAGACCATCTATTGAATGAGCGTCGGTGGAGATAACGAATTTTATGCCGCGAGCGCGCGCTGCGCGAATCCAGCGCGGTTCCAGATCGAGCCGGCGCGGATCGCCGTTGACCTCGACGGCGCAGCGGGATTCGGCGATGGCGTCGAGCACTTCTTCCATGCGGCAAGCGAAGGGCGGGCGCGACGGGATCAAGCGCCCGAGCGGATGGCCCCAGATTTTGAAGAATGGCGATTTGAGGGCGCGCAATAGGCGCGCCGTCATTTGCGCTGAATCCATTTTGTGGCGCGCGTGGATGCTGGCGATGATGATGTCGAATTGTTCCAAGAAGGAGTCGGGATAATCGAGCGCTCCGTCGGCCAAGATGTCCGATTCCGTGCCTTTTAAGATTTTTATCTTCACCCGCTCCTGCACCCGGGCGATTTCCTCCCACTGCGCCCGCAAGCGATCGAAGCCGACACCGCGCGCATAATACGCGGTTGGCGAATGATCAGTCACCGTCAGATACGCCATGCCTCTCGCTTCAGCGGCCAAGGCCATCTCTTCGATGCTGTTGTGGCCGTCGGAATAGACGGTGTGGCAATGCGTCATCCCGCGGATATCGTCGAGCGTGAGCGGCTGCGACAGATTTCCCGCGAGCCCGGCCTCGATTTCGCCTTCGTCTTCGCGCATTTCCGCCGGGATGCACGGGAGTCCCAGGCGCTGATAGATTTCCCTCTCGTGCTTAATCATGGCCGGCCGGCCCGTATTCGGTTCGGGGAAAAAACTCAATCCTTGAGAGCGCGCTAGATCGTGGAGCTTGGCGACGTGGCGGCGCGAGCCGGTCCGCGCCAAAAGCGCGCCGGCGTAATCGGCGGGCTTGACCACGGCGATCTCGCTTTGTAGGCCGTTGGCCAGGCGCCCGAGGCAGTGACTTCCATCGAGCTCATCGGTACGCCTCAGTCCCGGAAAACTGAGAAAGTGATCGAGCACCGCTCTCGGCTGATCGCTCGCAGCGACGATGACAATCCGCCGTAGGGTTTCCTGGCGCCGCCGCAGGGCGCCTGCGATGTTCGCTTCGATGAGCGCTGGGGAGCCGCGCAGGTGGCGCAGCATTCGTTCCGCTTCTTCGAGCGCATGATCGAGCGGCACAGAATGATCTTTGGGAATCTCGCATTTTTCGATCTCGGCGAGCAGCTTTGCCTGCGACTTCAAGCCAAAGCCTTTGACCTTGCTGACTAGACCTTCCTGGCAGGCAGATTTCAAATCGGCGATGCTCTCAACGTGCAGCGCGTCGTTGAGCGCGATGATTTTTTTGAGACTGAGTCCGGACAGCGCGCTGAGCTCGACGGCGCCGGGCGGCAGCGCTGCGCGCAACTGCTCTAGCAGATAACATTCGCCGGTGCGGTAAATCTCCTCGATAATCGCTGCGAGCGCCTTGCCCACGCCGGGGATTTCTTGCAGACGCCCGGCTTGGACGAGCGCGTCGAAATCACCTTCGAGATTTTCCAAAGCGCCCGCGGCGCGCTCGTACGCTTGTGCCTTGAAAAGATTCTCGCCCTTTATTTTAAGGAGCCGGGCAATTGCTTTTAGATCAGTGGCAACGGCAAATCGATCCTGCATGACTTGGACAATTCTATAACTACTTGCCGCTATCTCAAGTCGCCCAGCGAGCCGAGGGATCGAATCAACGCGTCGCGCCGCGGTGGTGGTTCAGTTTCAATCCGCCGTGAGTCTTAACATCGAGAAAGATTTCTCGCTCCCGCTCGAAATGACAGCTAAATAAGCATTTGTTATCTCGAACGAAGTGAGAGATCTTTCTTAAACTGAACCACCACCGCGCTCGCCAAGCTGGACATTTTACTGTGCTTGGGATAAGCGGGGCATAAAGTCATTGACCTCGGGAGCGACGATGGAACGGCGCACGATCATCATCTCGCTGACGTTTTTATTGCTGGTGCTACTGAAGGCGGCGTTTTCGGCTGAAACGCCGTCGAAGATCATCAACGTCGCCGTGCCGGCGGTCTCGCTGCTCCAGGCGCCGCTGTTCGTGGCCATCGACGCCGGGTCCTTCAAAAAATATGGCATGGAAGTGCGCTATATCGTCACCGGCGCGCGGACCATTCAGGCGCTGATCGGCGGCTCCGTGCAATTCGCCCAGGGCGTGTCCAGCCGCACGGTTCCCGCCGCGGTGCTGGCGGGCGCGGATGCGGTATTGATCGCCAACTTCAGCGACAAACTGTTGTTCACACTGCATGCTGCGCCGGAAATCAATTCGCTGAAAGATTTAAAAGGAAAAGTGGTTGGCGTCTCCGGCCTCGGCGGCAGCACCGATTTCGCCACCCGACTGGCGCTCCGCGAAGCGGGACTCGTTCCCGACAAAGACGTGGCTATCCGCGGCGTGGGCGGCGTGCCGGAGACCGTCGCGGCACTCAAGGCAAAGGTCGTGCACGCGGGCACGCTCTCGCCGCCTTCATCGTTCGTGGCGCAGAAAGCCGGCTTTAAAATTTTATTCGACATGTCGAGCCTCGGCGTCGATTATGTTTCGTCGGGCCTGGGAATTAAAAAAGCTTCGCTAGCCGCGAATCGATTGGAGGCTAAACAGTTTCTCATGGCGATGATCGAAGGCGCGAAGATTTTGACCCACGATGAAGAATTTGCTTTACGCGTGCTGACCAAGCACACCAGGATCTCGGATCGCGACGTGCTAAAACAGAGCTACAATTATCTGCGGCCCTATTTTCTCAAGGTTCCCTATCCATCGGCGAGGGCGATTAAGGACACGTTGGACGCGCTTGCCAAAGATTTACCGAAGGCAAAAGACGCCGACCCGAAAGATTTCATCGACAACTCGGTTTTGAAAGAGATCGAGGCGAGCGGCTATATCGAGGCGGTCTATGGAAAATAAACCCTATCGATTCATTTCCGCTGACGATCACATCGACCTGCGTTGGCTGCCGAAGGATCTTTGGCGCGAACGCCTGCCGACGCGACTGCGCGAGCGCGGCCCGCGTGTGATCGAAAATGAGCAGGGATCATTCTGGACCTGGGAAGATCAGCTCTTCAGCCC
>JBEVIO010000445.1:0-6034 GCA_040510635.1 Binatia bacterium
CGATTGCGTGTGCGCGCGTGCTTTTCCGGGTTGGCCGCCCGTTCCCAGCGTTCGAGCAACGTGACGAAGCAGCGTTCTTTGATCAGATAGTGCTGTTCTTCTTTGGTCGTGAAATTATAGTACAACCCCGCCAGGCTCATTTTGGCGGCGCGCGAAATGTCGCGCACCGATGTGCGATGAAACCCTTTCTTGGCGAATATCTTGGCCGAGGTTTTGAGGATTTGTTGCAGCTTTTCGTCGTACTGACGGGTTGCCGGTTCAGCGCGGGTCGACATGGGTGAACCGATAGTTGCAAATCGACTCCGGCCTGTCAAACGACGCTGCTCCCTTGAGGGAGCAGCGTCGTCCTGAGCAAAGCGAAGAACCTCGCTTGCGAATCCTTTTCTAAGCTCTTTTAGACATTTCCACCCGTGCGAACCCTTTTCTTGAAACCCCCATTTCCATAGTGTATGTCTAAAAACTCGAACGCCATGGAATACGAGAATGTCATCGTTGAAAAAGACGGCGCCATCGCCGTCGTCAGGTTGAACCGACCGCAGGCGCTGAATGCGCTTTCTTACGGTCTCGTGAAAGACCTGTCGTTGGCGATGCAGGCACTCGAGGAGGATGACGAAGTTCGCGTCATGATCGTCACCGGGGGTGAGAAGGTTTTCGCCGCCGGTGCGGATATCAAAGAAATGGCCAACCTGGGCCCCTTCGACCCCCCCGTTCTCCAACGGCTGGCCTATCGCGACCGGATAAACGAAGTCTCCAAGCCGGTTATCGCCGCCGTCAGCGGCTTCGCCCTCGGCGGCGGCTGCGAGCTAGCCATGAGCTGCGACATCATCATCGCCTCCGAGAGCGCGCGCTTCGGCCAACCGGAAGTGAATCTGGGCATTATTCCAGGCAGCGGCGGCACCCAACGATTGACCCATCTGCTCGGCAAGCACCGCGCGATGGAGTTGATCTTGACCGGCGATTTCTTGAGCGCCGTAGACGCCGAACGCCTTGGCCTGGTTAACCGCGTCGTGCCGGTGGAACTGTTACTCGAGGAAGCCAAAAACGTCGCCAGAAAAATTGCTGCCAAACCCGTGCTGGCGATCCGGGCGGCGAAGCAAGCCGTGCTCAAGGCGGCCAATGCGCCACTCGATCAGGGCCTGGACTTCGAGCGCAAGTCTTTCTATTTATTATTGTCATCGGAAGACCGCAAGGAGGCCATGAGGGCCTTCTTGGAAAAGCGCGAACCGGCACTCAAAGGGCGGTAAGGAAGCGGCGCCGTGAGCTACGAAACCATCATCTACGAGAAAGCAGGCGGCCTCGCGACCCTCACCTTCAACCGGCCGCAGTCGCTCAACGCCTTCGTGCCGCAGATGAACCAGGAAGTGCTCCATGCCTTGAAAGACGGCGAGCGCGACCAGGAGGTCCGCTGCCTGATGATCACCGGCGCGGGGCGCGCTTTCTGCGCCGGACAGGATCTTAAAGGCCGTACGCCGGAGCAGAAAGGGTCCCTCGGCGCGTCGCTCCGTGAAAAGTATAATCCGATGATCCGCCAGATTCGCCAGATGGAAAAAATCGTCATTGCGGCGGTGAACGGCGTGGCCGCCGGCGCCGGTTGTAACTTTGCGCTGGCGTGCGATCTGCGCGTTGCTTCGGAAGAAGCGAAATTCATCCAATCGTTCGTGCGCGTCGGTCTGGCGCCGGACTCCGGCGGTAGTTTCATACTTCCGCGGCTGGTAGGTTTGAGCAAGGCGATGGAGTTGCTGCTGCTCGGAGATTCTCTAGATGCGCATGAAGCGCTGCGCATCGGGCTTGTCGCGCGGGTTTTTCCCGGAGCTGATTTTGTCAGGTCGGCCAAAGAGATCGGCGAGCGAGTGGCCAAAGCACCACGCGGTATCGGTCTAATCAAGCGCGCCGTCAACCACGCGAATCTACCCAATCTGGAATCGGATCTCGAATACGAAGCCTATTTGCAAGAGATCGCCGGTAGAAGTTCGGACTACGACGAAGGCGTGCGCGCGTTTTTGGCGAAGCGGACGCCGGTGTTTACCGGTAAGTAGTTTCAAGTTCCTAGTTTGTGGTTTCGAGTTGCAAACCAAAAACTTGAAACTAGGAACTAGAAACTGACGCGTTAAGTTATATGGCCAACGAAACAGAAAAAATCGGCGTCGTCGGGGCCGGGACTATGGGCGCCGGCATCGCGCAGGTGGCCGCGCAGACCGGCTTCGAAACGCTGCTCTACGACATCAATCAGGAGTTTATCGAGGCAGGCCTCGGCCGCGTCGCAAATTTTTTGCGCGGCAGCCGCGAACGCGGCAAAATCTCCGCGGAAGAAGAGCACGCTGTCCTAAACCGCTTGCGCGGCACCACCAAGCTAGCAGACTTTAACGGTTCCGGCCTGGTTGTCGAAGCGGCGCCGGAAAAACTCGAACTCAAGCGCGATATCTTCAAGCAGCTCGATGCGCTCTGTGGTTCCGAGACGCTCTTGGCGACCAACACCTCCTCGTTCTCCGTGACCGCTATCGCCGCGAGCACGCAACATCCCGAACGCGTTCTCGGCCTGCATTACTTCAATCCGCCGCCGCTGATGCCCTTGGTGGAAGTTATCGAGGGCGACCGAACCGCGCCCGAAACGATCGCGAAGGCAACCGAGCTGATGCGCCAAATGGGCAAAACCCCGGCCCGTGTCAAGGATACGCCCGGCTTTATCGTTAATCGCATCGCCCGGCCTTTTTATAATGAAGGGTTGCGTATCCTTGGCGACGGCGGAGCGGATGTCGGAACCATCGACCGCGTCATGAAAGAGGCGGGAAATTTTCGCATGGGCCCCTTCGAGTTAATGGACTTGATCGGCAACGACGTCAACTTCGCTGCCACTGAATCGCTTTACCGCTCTTTCTTCGAAGACCCGCGCTTTCGCCCCAGCCCGATCCAGCAAAAGATGGTCCTAGGAGGCAATCTCGGGCGCAAAACCGGCCGGGGCTTTTACGATTATGGTGGAAAATAGCGTCGCCATTATCGGTGAAAACCGGCTTGCTATGGAGCTTGCGGCTCTCTGCAAAGGGAAGGGGCTGGGTGTCTCATTATTGGCGCGGCCCAACGATCTCGCGCCGACCACGTCATTGGTCATTGAAACTTTCGCTCAGGATGCAGAGCACAAGAAGGGCATCCTGAGAAAACTGGATGATTTTCTTTCGCCGGCATCGGTGCTCGTGGCTTCATGCTTGGGTTCCGCCGTGACTCATCTGGCGGCACAGCTGAAATGGCCGGAGCGCGTTATAGGTTTCGCGACGTTTTACCCGCTCACGGACCGCAAAGTCATCGAGCTGGCCGCCGGCATGCGCAGTGCGGAAAGCGCCGCGCAAAAAGCCGAAGAGTTTTTTAATGCCCTGGGCAAGAAAACGGTATGGGTCAAAGACGCGGTGGGCCTGACGTTTCCGCGCATCCTGAGTTTGATCGTCAACGAAGCGGCGCGGGCGCTGGAAGAAGGGGTGGCCAGCGCCGAAGAGATCGACGTCGCCATGCGCCTCGGGGTGAATTATCCACAAGGCCCGCTCAAGTGGGCAGACCAAATAGGCCTGGACGAAGTCTTGGCCGTCCTTGAAGGATTACAGAGGGAAACCGGCGAAGACCGCTACCGTCCGGCGCCGTCATTGAGGAAGCTCGTGACCGCTGGTTTTCTCGGTGAAACTACTGGTCGAGGGTTTTACTCGTACACGGAAGGTCAGGTGAAATAATGAAAGAAGCCGTTATCGTTGAAGCCGTGCGCACGCCCATGGGCCGCCACGGCGGCATTCTGAAAGACGTCCGCACCGACGATCTGGCCGCTTACATCATCGCCAAGATGGTCGAAAAAACCGGCATCGCCAAGGAAGAAATCGAAGATGTCTACTTCGGCTGCACCAATCAGGCGGGCGAAGATTCGCGTAACGTCGCGCGCAACGCCTCGTTGCTGGCCGGCCTGCCCTATACGATTCCCGGCTCCACGTTGAATCGTCTATGCGGCTCGGGCATGGAAGCGATCAATCAAGCGGCTCACTCGATCGCCACAGATAACGGCGAGGTTTATGTCGCCGGCGGCGTCGAAAGCATGACCCGCGGGCCCTGGGTAATGGGCAAACCGGCCAACGCCTTTCAGCGCGGCGATGTACAGCTGTACGACAGTTCGCTGGGGTGGCGTTTTCCCAACAAGCGCATGGGCGAGCTGTACTCGCTGATTAACAACGGCGAGACCGCTGAAAACGTCGCCGAGAAATACAACGTCAGCCGCGCGGACCAAGACGCGCTGGCGCTGGCCAGCCATCGAAATGCCGTGAAGGCGCAGCAGGAAGGCCGCCTGAAGGACGAAATCGTACCCTTTGAGATGGCGCAGCGAAGAGGCGCGCCCCTCGTGCTTGACAAGGACGAAGGGCCGAGAACAGATACGACATTGGAGATCCTCGCGGGGTTGCAACCCGCTTTCAAGAAAGGCGGCACGGTGACCGCTGGAAATTCGTCACCGCTTTCCGACGGCGCCGCGGCATTGCTGATCACAACGCCGCAAAAAGCGGAGCAATTGAGACTCAAACCTTTGGCGCGCATCGTGGCGTCGGCCGCCGCCGGTGTCCATCCGAACTACATGGGACTCGGCCCGATACCGGCGGCGCAAAAAGCGCTCAAACGCGCCGGCCTCACCATCGAGCAGATCGACCTCGTGGAAATCAACGAAGCCTTTGCTTCCCAGGTGCTTGCGTGCGCGCGCGAGTTAGGCATCGATCTCAACAAGCTCAACGTCAACGGCGGCGCCATCGCGCTGGGCCACCCGCTCGGCTGCAGCGGCGCCCGGATCGTGACGACGCTTATTCACGAAATGAAAAAACGCGGCAGCCGTTTCGGCCTCGCCACCATGTGCATCGGTGTCGGTCAAGGCATTGCCACGGTCGTCGAACGGATGAATTAGCGACGATCCGGGCGCGGCGCGTGCTATACTCGCTTCATGGGTTCCTGCCCAAATTGAGCCAGAAGAGAAAAAATATTCACCCCGCTCTGGCGAGTTAGGTCTCGATAAGGCGCTATGAACATTTCTCCAAGGCGCGTTGTAGTCGCGCTCGCGTTGCTGGTCGTCGCGGGCGCCGCGGTTTTGTTTTTCCTCAGCGTTGTGGCCCACAAGCGCCGCGGGGAAGTGCAGCAGGAGCTGCAAAAGCTGCTCGGCGACGATGCCAGCTTCGAAGCGGTGGAGGCGAGTCTGTGGGGCGGTGTCGGATTCACGGCGAGGGATTTTCGCATCGCCGACAACGCGGCGTTCGCCGCCACTCCCTTCGTTCAAACACGAGAACTACGACTGGGCGTGAGCTTATGGCACCTGTGCCTCGGCCGCCTGGTGATCAATGCGCTCACTTTTACCCAACCCGAATTTCAGATCATCACCAACGAAGACGGGCTCTTGAACGTCACCGCGTTGGCGAGTCGTAAGAAAGAACTGGCGACGTTTCCCAGGCTGCGCACAGGTTCACCGGAAAGAAGAAGCTCTTCGGTGAGTTTTCTAATTACGCGGCTCAAAGTGGTCGACGGCCGCATTGATTTTATCGACCGCTCAATCAGCGCGCCCGCGGCGTTGCAAATCAAGAAGATCGATCTGGACGTCGGGGGACTGGATCTAGCGGCGCGGGCAAAAATCAAACTGGCAGCGTCCCTTACCGAGGGATTGGGCCGCGACCTGCACATTGAAGGCGAGATGGGCCGTCCCGCGCCCGGGCGAAACTGGTCGCAGCAACCGGTCAATCTGGAAATGCAATTTGACTCTTTGTATCTACCGACGCTCGCCCGCGCCATCCCTTTTCTGCGCGACCGTATTCCTCGAGAGCTCGATATCACCGGCCCCATGTATCTCCAAGCAAAACTTTCAGGCACGTTGCAACAACCCCGCATTACCGACATCACGCTGAAAGTCCCCTTTTTGGGTTCTTCCGACTACAACGCCGTTCTCGAAGGCAAGGCCGAATTCACCCAAAACCGCGACTGGGCGGACGCAGCCATCGCCGGAAAACTGACCTTGACTGCCATCAGTTTGTCACAGTTC
>JBEVIO010000446.1:0-3647 GCA_040510635.1 Binatia bacterium
TCCAGTCGGTCTGGGTCTGGCCCAAGAGCTCGATACCGCTATGGCCATGCGCACCATCATGTACTCCTTCGGCGCGCACGAGCAGGACGCCAATGGCAATCTGACGATCAATTCGAAAAACACCGTCGAGGCCGTGAAATTGGTCAAGGCGCTTTTTCAGGAGGCGATGACGCCGGAAGTTTTCACTTGGGATGCTTCTTCCAACAACCGAGCCATGCTGGCGGGGACAATCTCACTGGCGCTGAATGCGATTTCTATCACCCGCACGGGGGAAAAAGACAACCCGGCTTTCGCCGAGAAAATTCACTTGGCGAAGGCCGCCGCTGGGCCGGTGCGGCGAATCGGTCTGGAACACGTGATGGGCGTGTACGTGGTCTGGAAGTTTGCCGAAAATATCGACGGCGCGAAGAAGTTTCTGATCGACTATGTCAGCAACTTTCGCCAGGCATTCGTGAACGGCGAATTCTACGAGTTCCCATGCTTCCAACGCACCGTCCCGGACTTGAAGCAACTACTCAACAACGACCCCAAGGCTAAACCAGCCGATAAGTATAAAGTTCTGGAGGACGTGCTGAGTTGGGCGACCAACATCGGTTATCCCGGCTACGCCAACGCGGCCATTGATGAAATCTACCAGAAATGGATCATCAACGTGATGTTCGCCAAAGCCGCGCAAGGCGTGCTGAGCCCCGAGGATGCGGTCAAAGAAGCCGAGGCGGAATGCAAGCGCATCTGGGATAAGTGGCGCGAGCGCAAGATGATCTAAGTTCGCCATTCGGCGCGAGCTGACATCCGCCGGCGAGCCGGCTAATCGGCAAGGGAGACGCCGCAGTTGGTGTCTCCTTTTCTTTGATACAATTCATACACGAGGCGGCAGCCGGTCGCCCAAAGGAAAATTGTCAGAGCGATGGCCACGGTAGAAACACGCGGCATCAAAAAAACATTCGGTGACATCGTCGCAGTGAACGGCGTGAGCCTGCTGACCCGGGACGGAGAATTTCTCGTGCTGCTCGGACCTTCTGGTTGTGGCAAGAGCACGCTGCTGCGCATGATCGCCGGTTTCGAAACGCCTACGGAAGGCGAGTTGTTCATCGGCGGAAAAGTGATGAACGATTTGCCGCCGCGGGCGCGGAAAATCGCCATGGTTTTTCAGAGTTACGCGCTTTATCCACACATGACCGTGTTTAAAAATATTGCTTTCCCGTTGAAAGCTCAGGGTGTTGCCAAATCGCTCATTCCGCAAAAGGTCGACTGGGCCGCTGGGCTTTTTGGCATAGGCCATTTGCTGCAACGCAAGCCGCGCGAGCTTTCCGGCGGCGAGCGCCAGCGTGTCGCGCTCGCCCGCGCGCTGGTGCGTGAACCATCGGTTTTTCTGTTGGACGAACCGCTGTCCAATTTGGACGCGCAGTTGCGCGCCTCGGCGCGCGACGAGCTGCAACAATTTCAGCGCCGCATCGGCACGACAACGATTTATGTGACCCACGATCAGGTCGAAGCCATGGGCTTGGGCGATCGCATCGTCGTGATGAAAGCCGGCACCGTGCGCCAGATCGGCACGCCGCAGGAGATCTACAATGAGCCGGCCGATACTTTCGTCGCTGGCTTCGTCGGATCGCCGCCGATGAATCTGGTGCGTCATCGCGACTACCTTCTTGGCTTTCGGCCGGAAAATTTTCATCCTAAAATTTTGAACGGTAACACGAAAGTCGTCGCGTTTCGTTTCAGCGTGACTCGCGTCGAGTATCTCGGCGCCGATCGTCTCATTTACGGAACTCTAATCGGCGACTTTTCAGAGCAGAAAGTCATTGCGCGCTTGCCCGCGACCGTAACGGTTAAGATCGATCCCGCAACCAGCTATGATTTTACCGTCCCGGAAAGCGAGCTAAAATTCTTTGACGCAGGGACTGAACGGCGCATCGCGCCGCAACCGGTCTGAGCACGCCCATGAAATCCCCTGCTCCGATCGCGTCAGCGGCGCAAAGCTCAGTTGCCGAGAAAAAGCGCGGCTTTGCTATTCTGGATAGTGAACGCTGGCTCGGGCCGCTCCTGATCGGGCCAGCGGTCATCTACATCCTTCTGCTCGTGGGCGTGCCGTTTTTCATGGCGCTTTATTACAGCGTCAGCAATACGACCAGCGGCGGCGGCACCATGGGTTTTGTCGGGCTACGCAATTTTAGCGGAGTCATCGGCACGCCTAAGTTTCAGACAGCGCTGAAGAATACCATCATCTTCGGCCTGATCTCCCAAGCCCTGATCTTGGTGCTCAGTAACGCCCTCGCGTTGGCGCTGCAGCATGAATTTCCCGGCAGAAGGCTGATCCGATTTCTTATTCTTCTGCCGTGGGTGGCGCCGATCTCCATCGGAACGATTGCTTGGCTGTGGATCTTCGACTCGACCTATAGCGTATTGAATTGGATGCTGCGGCTTACCGGATTGATCCAAGGACAGGGCTTCATGTGGTTGGGATTGCCGCACCTGGCGATGGGATCGATTATCGCGGTTCACGTTTGGCGACAGTTGCCCTTGGCCACGGTAATCTTGCTCGCTGGCTACGGCTCGATTCCGCAGGATATTCATGATGCCGCGGCCGTCGACGGCGCCGGTTTCTGGCGTCACTTTTTTCAAGTCACGCTGCCGCTCGTTCTGCCGATCAGTTTAGTCGCACTGCTGTTCGGCTTGATTTTTACGTTTACCGACATGGTGATCATTTATAACCTCACCCGCGGCGGGCCGTTCGATACGACTCAGGTGCTGGCCAGCCTGGCGTTTTACACCGGCATTGCCGGCGGCGACTTGGCCGAAGGCGCGGCGATTGCCTTATTTCTTTTCCCTTTGCTCCTCGCCGTGGCATTGGGCTTCTTAATCATCGCGCACCGCGCGGAGGTCACGTAAAGCGATGATCGAACGAATCAAACTCTGGGGTGTGCGATCGACCCGCTGGGGTATCCTTGGCACGCTCACCTTCTTTTTTGCTTTTCCGTTTGTCTGGATGCTCATCACGACGTTCAAGCGCAGCTCCGACCTGTACGACCTCAAACACAATCCGTTTTTATTCTACGAATGGCCGACGCTCGAACATATCCATCGGCTGTTTTACGAAACGCTCTACGGCCAGTGGCTCCTGAACACGGCTTTCGTCGGTGTCCTGGTCGTGCTGATTACGCTCGCGCTCGCGGTCCCGGCCGGTTACGCTTTGGCGCGGCTTACCGGCAATTGGGGCGCGAAGCTGGGCATCGGTATCTTCCTCACTTATTTAGTCCCGCCGACGCTGTTATTCATCCCGTTGTCACGCGTCGTGGTCAATTTAAATTTAGACGATTCTCTTTGGTCTTTGGTGTTGGTCTATCCCTCTTTCACCGTGCCGTTCTCTGCATGGCTGATGATGGGTTTTTTCAAAGCGATCCCAAAGGATGTCGAGGAAGCCGCCATGATCGACGGCTGCAGCCGTCTGGGCGCATTCATCAAAGTTGTCGTTCCGATCTCGCTTTCCGGCATACTGACGGTGGCGATCTTCAGCTTTGCGCTCGTATTGCAGGAATTTGTTTATGCCGTGACTTTTATTTCTTCCGTGCGCCATATGACCGTCGGCGTCGGCGTGCCAACTTTCTTAGTGCACGGCGACGTCTATTTCTGGGGCTCGTTAATGG
>JBEVIO010000447.1:0-9802 GCA_040510635.1 Binatia bacterium
TCCATCCCGACCACTGCGTCGCCCAGGAAGAGGGCGCGGCGATGCAGGGGATCGGCCACACGTTTTTCGAGCAGCTCATTTACGACAATGGTCAATTGATCAACCCGAATTTGGTCGATTACCGGATTCCGACGTTCGCCGACGTGCCGGAGGAATTTCATACGATACTCGTCGAGAACGGCGACGGCCCCGGACCGTTCGGCGTGCGCGGTATGGCCGAAGGCGGCATTCTTTCGGTCGAGCCGTCGGTGTGCAATGCCATTGATCGTGCAACCGGCGTGCGCATCCGTGACTTGCCGCTGACGCCGGAGCGGGTTTGGCGCGCGCTCAAAGATTCTCCAAAATGATTATAAGGACGGATTGATCGCGATTAGTCTGTGTCAGCGAGCGCTTTTACCATCCGAACAGTCGTGAGGCCATGAAAAATTCCACTGATGTGTCTGGGTTTCAAATTCAACCGGCAACCAGGGCCGACGTGCCGGTGATTCTTTCGTTCATCAAGAAATTGGCAGACTACGAGCGCTTGTCGCATGAGGTTGTTGCCACCGAGGAAATTCTCCGGGAAACGCTTTTCGGCCGGCGGCGCACCGCCGAAGTGGTGCTCGGCTATTTCAAGAAGCAGCCGGTGTGCTTCGTGCTTTTCTTTCATAATTATTCAACCTTTATTGGCCAGCCAGGGATTTACATCGAAGACCTCTACGTCGATGAAGCGTTCCGTCGGCGCGGCTTCGGCAGCGCCTTGTTGCGTTATATCGCCAAATTGGCGATGGAGCGGCGTTGCGGTCGGTTGGAATGGTCGGTGTTGGATTGGAACGAGCCGGCGATCAATTTTTACAAAAAGCTTGGCGCGATGCCGATGCGAGAATGGACGGTATTCCGCATGACCGGTGAGAAGTTAAAGAAACTCGCCGATGCGGGCATTTCGCGCTAGACTGCGGCGCATCGCTGCGCTTTTTCAGTGGCTCGCCAGCGGTATTCGGATCTTGATATCCGTGCCTTTTCCAGCGGCGGTGTCGAGCGTAAGAGTGCCGCCGATCTTGCGAATCCGTTCCCGCATACCCGCCAGTCCATAGTGGCTGGTTCCACCGACCGACGCGGTATCAAAACCGACGCCATTATCGCGCAAGCGGGCCTCGCAGCCCCTGTCGGTAGTTTTGAGCGAAAGATGCAATTCGGTCGCGCGCGAATGGCGCACCGTGTTGAGAATCGCTTCGCGCAAGGTAAAGTAAAGTTCCCTTTCTATAACGATGGGCAAGTTGTGGGCGCCGATGGCGCAGCGAAAATCGAGCTTGAAACCGGTGCGCGCGCAAAAAATTTCCAATTCTTGCCTGAGCCGCCGTTCCAACGTGCCGGCTTGCAGATCCTCCGCGCTCTGATTCTCGGTGAGTAGATTGCGGATCTCGATAATCGCCTTGTCGATGTTGTCTTCGATGGTTTGCAGCTCGTTTTCAAGCGCGCTGCGATTGTCGAGCAATTCCCGGTGACAGGTTTCCGCGCGCAGCCTCACGCTCGCCAGCGACTGCAACACGCGGTCGTGCAACTCCCGAGAGATCCGCTGTCGTTCCTCCATGACCGCGGCGGCAAGCCGGCTGGTTATTTTTTTTGGAATATTCTTCACGGCCCTTTGACGAGGTTGCCGGATGGAGAAGCTTGCATGATCGGTTAATTGGAGTTAGGCGCGCTTAGCTTCCGTCTGATTTCTCTCGACGGCCAGATGCCGGGCCAAAAAGTCGAGAGTTCTCGGCCAGGAAGCTTCGTCGGCGTGGCGGCGATAGCTTTCTTTCGTGCTATCCATAAACGCATGGCCGGCATTTCCGTAGGAATGAAATTCATGCTGCTTTTGGAACTTCTTGAGCTCGGCGTCGAGCTTCGCCATGTCTTCGGGCGACGGATTGCCATCGTCGGCACCAAAGTGGCCCTGGATCGGACAATGAATTTCCGCGCTCCGTTCGAACGGCGACGGCATGTCCCGTCCCCATGCGCGAAAAGTGTTGCCCGGATAACAAGCGACCGCTGCCTTAAATGCCGGCATGGCGGCAGCCATGAGATAAACCACCCGCCCGCCCATGCAAAATCCGATAATCCCAATCTTTCGCGCGTCGACCGCGCTGTGGTTTTGTAAGAATCCGACTGTGGCGTTTATGTCGTTGATGATTCTTCGGTCGCTCAGGCGCGACCGTCGGGTCACGACATCGTCTTTACAATCCGGGCCGTCGCGGTGATACAGGTCGGGGGCGACGGAAACATAGCCGGCGCCGGCGAGACGCTCGGTCATGTGCCGCACGAACTCGTCGACGCCGCCTTGATGTTGAATCACGACCATCGCGGGGAAAGGGCCCGGGCCATCCGGCGCGCTCAGATGCAGCGCCATTGAGCTGTTATCAGAATCCGTTTGTTGCCAACTCGACGATATCATTGAATCCTCCATCCCATGCTTTGGTCCAGCGATTCGAATCTAGCAAGTTTGCCCACCAGCGCTCAATCATCGAGCAGCGCTAAGATCGACCGCAAGCTGTTGATGCGGTCGGAAGCCGGCGCGGCGGATGTTTTGCCCCGTTCAACCAGGATGCCTTTTAGGCCGGCTTGGTTGGCGCCGGATAGATCATTTATTTCACTGTCACCGACGTGAAGCGCCTGCGCCGGAGCGAGACCGTGATAGCTCAGCGCGGCATTAAAGATCCGCCGGTCGGGTTTGGCATAGCCAACCCGGCTGGATACGAAAATATTTTCGAATTGCTCGCCCGCGTCCAGGCCGTCAAGGATTCGCACCAGCCGTGAATCAAAATTCGAGATCACGTCAAGAATTAAACCGCGTTCCCTGAGCGCCGCTAAAGTTTCTAACACCTCGGGATAAAGCGCCCACGCGTTGGGCGAGGCAAAATAAGCGAACAGCTCGGCGAAGTAAGCGTCAAATCCGTCGAAGGGGCTCCACGGCTCGAAAACCTTGGCAACTAAGTTTTTCCACCAAACCCGTTCCAACCCCTCGATGGCGTCGTCAGTCGCGCCGGGAAAAGCCAGCCGCGGCGCGGCGTCAAAGCACGTTCGGAAGCGCTCCGTGATGTTTGTCGACGAAACCTCTTTGCCGTGCTTGGCGGCGATCGCCGCATAGCTTTCGCCCACGCTCCTGGCGGGTTTGATCAAGGTGCCCGCCGCGTCAAAAAAAACCGCTTTAATCGTCATGGCGAGATGTGGAGTGGATAATGCCAATTGCAACGAAGCTAGCATGCTTTATAATTGAAATCGATGCCGGGAAAAGACGCGCTCATCATTGTCGATGTACAAAATGACTTCTGCCTGGGCGGCGCACTCGCCGTTCGAAACGGAGACGAAGTTGTACCGGTGTTGAACCGATATATTGAAAAATTCCTGGATGCCCGGTTGCCGATCTTTGCCACGCGCGATTGGCATCCGGCAAAAACGATCCATTTCAAAGCCTACGGTGGGATGTGGCCGGTGCATTGCGTGCAAGGAAGCCACGGCGCCGAATTTCATGCCGATTTAAAACTCGCAAAAGAGATTGTCATAATTTCGACCGGTATGGCACCAAGCGAAGATGGCTACTCCGGCTTCCAAGGCCGTGACTCAGCCGGCATGCTCCTCGGCGATCTGCTGCGTCAACACGGAGTTGAAAGAATCTTTGTCGGCGGATTGGCCACCGACTACTGCGTAAAGCAGACCGTGCTTGACGGTTTGAGTCAGGGATTTAAGGTTATGGTGATCGGCGATGCAGTTCGGGGCGTCGATTTAAACCCCAATGACTCCGTGCAGGCTCTCAAAGAGATGAGTGAGGCCGGCGCGGTTATGCTTGCTGGGATTGAAAATTTGCACGTCACTGGATAGTTCCCGCCACTTTCTAGGGTCCGACCCTTTAGGGACGACGCCCTGAGTTGCCTAGATTCCCGTTCTGGTGTCTAATTAGAAAGGTCACTCCAGGTGTGAATTTGACAAACAGTTTTCAGTACAGTGAAGAATTGGCGGCGGCGGAGCAAGCGGCGCACGACGCGGGCGCGGCGGTGATGAGCTTGTTCAACGGCAAGTTCGATGTCCGCGAGAAAAGCAAAAATAATCCGGTCACCACGGCCGACCTCGAAGCCAATCGCATCATCCGCCGGCGGGTTCTCGAGTTATTCCCCGCCGACGGCTGGCTGTCGGAAGAAGATCAGGACAATCCCGAGCGCTTGGCTTTGTCGCGAGTATGGGTCGTCGATCCGATCGACGGGACCAAAGAGTTTATCGAAGGCGTACCGCAATTTGCGGTATCGATTGCCTTTGTGGTCGACGGTCGGCCGCAGGTCGCGATTGTTTATAACCCCGCGAAGGAGCGTTTTTACAAAGCCGCGCTGGGCCAAGGTGCTTTCTTGAATGACGAGACCATTCACGTCAGTTCGCGCCGTGACATCAATGGCGCTTCACTTTTGGTGAGCCGCTCCGAGCCGCAAAGAAAATTTCAAGTTTTCGTCGACCACTGTGCGATACGGCCGGTGGGGAGCATTGCCTATCGGCTCGCCAAAGTAGCGGGCGGTGACGGCGACGCTACCATTACGTTTCGAAACATTCACGAATGGGATATTTGCGCCGGCGTGCTGATGATCGAAGAAGCAGGCGGCAAGGTGGTGGACGGGGAGGGCAAGCCGATGCGATTCAATCGCGAGCTGCCCAAGCATCGCGGCGTCGTGGCGACCAACCGTCTTTTGAGCGAAGGGTTGCAAAACCTGTGGGCCGACGCCATGGCGGTGAAGAAGTAATGCTCCGACGAAGGATGAGCGGGATCCAAAGTCATGGGTAAATGTGTTTACTGCGGTGCCAGCGCCGGACTGTTGGGACGCGTTTGCGGCGATTGTAAGAAGCTTCTCGCCCGCGTCGCCGAACTACGCGGCAAGGTCAGTTACGGGCAGTTTCTCGACGGCTTGGAGCAAACCGGAATCGACAAAGAAAAAATCCTGGTGTTTCTGCAAGCCAACCCGGATGGCAAAGGCAGCGTTCAAGATCAGGTGACCGCGGAGATGACGACCGAGCTGATGAAGGTCATGGGCATTTCCGGCCGTCAAACCGCTAATGAAGTGAAGCGGATTCGCGAGCTTGTCGACAAAGATTCCGAATAACCATCCTCGATCTGCCCATGGCTTTGACGATTTATCTTTCGCTGATTTTTTTGGCGCTCTATCTGATTGGCTTGGCGATTCAGCGTTGGCTCTTTTGGCGCGATCGGCGCCGGATGGCCGACGAAAGCCGGGGCGGCGGACGGGTGATTGCAAAGGTGGACGACTTGACTCCTGGGTCGGTGAAAAAATTCTGGTTGATCTGCCAGAAGTATCGTTTGGATGCATTTTTGATCAACGACCGTGGAAGTTTTCACGCCTACGTGAACCGCTGCCGGCACATGCCGACGCCGCTCGACTTTGTCCGCGATGAATTTATCAGCGACGACGGACGCTTTTTGCGTTGTTACACCCATGGCGCTCTTTACGAATTTGCCACGGGACTGTGCATCGACGGCCCCTGCAAAGGCGAGTCGCTCTATCGTTTACCGGTACGCGTCGATCGTGGCGAAGTTCTCGTCGCCTGTCCAGCCGGCGACCTGAAGCCGCTCGCGGAATGAAGGCTGTTACGATGGGTACAGGACAAAAGAAATCCGTGGGCAAATGGGTCGGCACTGTGGGGGAGCTGGAGCACGGCAAGAGCAAAAAATTCACTTTGCGCCGTGGCCAGCGCGACCTTGAGGCCTTGCTGGTCAACTACGAAGGCAATTATTTCGCTTACGTCAATCGCTGTCCTCATACCGGGATCACGCTCGACTGGGTCAACAACCAGTTTTTTAGCTCGGATAACCGTTATCTCATGTGCGCCACGCACGGCGCGGTGTTCGAGCCGCCCACCGGCGAATGCGTCTGGGGCCCCTGCTTTGGTCTCGCTTTGCAAAGCGTGCCGATCGAGATCGCCGACGAACGGATTTATGCGAGGCTCCCCGGCGCTGACGAGAACGAGTGATTTTCCTGAGCGGGGATAACCGATTAGGAGGACGCCATGACCGACTGCCTGTTTTGCGGCATCGTCGCCGAGAAGATAAAAGCCAACGTCGTTTTTAAAAACGATTACGTCGTCGTCTTTAAAGACATTAATCCCAAGGCGCCGGTTCATCTTCTGATCATTCCGCGCAAGCACATCGCCGGCGTGCTCGATATCGAGCCAGAAGACGACGTCATCATCGGCCAAATTTTTCAAGTCGCCGCCCAGCTTGCTCGCGATCACGGCATTGCCGAAAGCGGCTTTCGCGTGGCGGTTAATTCCGGTCCCGACGCCGGTCAGAGTGTTTTTCACCTCCATTATCATCTGCTCGGCGGGCGGCAGATGACGTGGCCGCCGGGTTAGTTCGCGACTTGACGTCTTCAGACGATTGCATCAGCGGAGGACAAGATGGCGGATGAATGGCACAGCGCAACGAACGATATGGCGGTGCGGCAGTTTGACGTGGCGGCGAGCAAGCTCGGGATCGATCCCAACGTGTCGGCTCGCCTGCGCCGCCCCGATCGGGCGATGATCGTCAGCGTGCCGACTCGCATGGACGACGGCCGCGTGCAGGTTTTTACCGGCTATCGGGTTCAGCACAACGATGTGCTCGGTCCGTTCAAGGGCGGGATCCGTTATCACCCGGCGGTGAACCTCGGCGAAGTCTCAGCGCTGGCGATGTGGATGACCTGGAAATGTTCGCTGGTCGGCTTGCCGCTCGGCGGCGCGAAGGGCGGCATCGCTTGCGATCCCGCGCATCTTTCGAGTAGCGAGTTGCAGTCGATGACGCGGCGTTTTACCGCGGAAATATTGAATATCATCGGACCGGAAGTCGACGTGCCGGCGCCGGATATGGGGACGAACGAGCAGGTGATGGCATGGATCATGGACACTTATTCTCAGCACAAGGGCCATGCTGTGCCGGAAATCGTGACGGGCAAGCCGGTGGCGATCGGTGGCACGCTCGGCCGGCGCGAAGCCACCGGTCGCGGCGTTGTTTATATGATCATCGAGGCGGCGCGCTATCTCGGTATCGATCTCTCCAAGTGCACCGCGGCGGTGCAGGGCTTCGGTAATGTCGGCTCGGTTGCCGTCAAAGAGCTCGCAAACATCGGCGTCAAGATCATTGGGGTTTCGGATCGAACCGGCGGGTTCGTCGATACCAAAGGATTGCCCGTGGACAAACTGCTCGAAGTCGCCAACAAGAATCACAGCCTCGAGGGCTGTCCCTACGGCGACAAGACTAGCAATGCCGAAGTCTTGGAGCTGAAATGCGATATTCTGGTTCCGGCAGCGCTCGAAATGCAAATCACAGAAAAAAACGCCGCACGTGTGCAATGCCGGATCCTTGCCGAGGGCGCGAACGGCCCGACCACGCCCGAAGCCGATCAGATTCTGCACGATAAAGGAGTATTTTTAATCCCGGATATTTTGGCCAACGCCGGCGGCGTCGTGGTGTCGTATTTCGAGTGGGTGCAGGACTTGCAAAACTTTTTTTGGAACGAGGCCGAAGTCAGCAACAAGCTGCGTGAAATTTTGGTCAAAGCCTTCCAGGAGGTGCTCGCGATGAGCCAGAAGCAATCGGTCAGCATGCGTCTGGCAGCTCTGATGATCGGTATCGATCGCGTAGTGCGGGCGATGTTGTGGCGCGGGGTCTACGCATAGAGGCGGGGGCGGTGTCTGTCACCAGCCGGACGCCGCATTGAAGCGGCGTCGATAAACTGTTAACCAACAGGGAGCAAATTTAAGAGGTACGCAATGGTTCAGGCGACCCAACTCAGACCCGGCATGATCATCATCCATGAGGGCGGCCTTTTTCGGGTGACGGCGGTGCATCATTTGACCCCGGGCAATAAGCGCGGCTTCATGCAGACCAAGATGAAAAACTTGAGGACCGGCATCGGCACGGAATACAAATTCCGTTCCGAGGATCGGGTCGATCAAGCGATTCTCGATAACCGGCAAATGCAGTACCTTTATGCCGAAGGGGACCTGCACACTTTTATGGATACGGAGACCTACGAGCAAATCACCTTGCCGGCCGAAGACATCGGCGAGTTGCTCTCCTACCTGCTGCCGAACTCTGTGGTTGGGATCGAATTTCACGATAGCAAGCCGGTGGGGATCAAGCCGCCGTCAACCGTTGATCTGGAAGTCGTCGATACCGAGCCTTCCATGAAAGGCGCCACCGCCAGCGCTTCGTATAAACCGGCGAAGCTAGAAACCGGCGTGATAGTCCAGGTGCCACCGTTTGTGCAGGTCGGCGACAAGGTGCGCGTCGACCCGACTGACGGCTCGTATCAGGAGCGCGTCAAGTAGTTTTGATTTTCTCTAAAACCGCTTGGACTTGGCGCTCGAGATCCTCTAGGCTGCCGTTATTTTCGATCACATAATCTGCGAGCCGCCGTTTTTCTTCCAAGCTCATCTGCGCCTCGATATGCTTCTGGGCTTGCACCGCGCTGAGATTGTCGCGGCTTTGTAAGCGTTTTCTTTGCGTGTCGACATCGCAGGCGACCAGGATCACCGGGCGCAGCCATTCTTGCAGGTTGCCTTCGAAGAGCAGCGGTACTTCGTAAACGATCACAGCATAGCCGGCGGCCGCGTGCTCGCGGATGCGTTGTTCGGCCAGCGCACGGACCTGCGGATGAATAATAGATTCGAGTTTTTTTCTCGCGTCGGGATCGTCGAATATGATCGCGCGCAGTTTTTGCCGATCGAGAGCGCGATCCGGTTGGAGCACGGCAGTGCCAAAGGTGTTAACAATCTCGGTCCAGGCTTGGCGGTCGGGTTCGACCACCTCGCGCGCCAGGACATCGGCGTTGATGATCGCGGCGCCCTGGCGCTTGAGAATTTCCGCAACCGTGCTTTTCCCCGAGGCGATGCCGCCGGTTAAGCCGACTAATTTCACGCCACACTAATGGCAAAATAGCAGCCGGCATTCAAGCAACGCCTAAGCCGGACGAACGTGTTATGATGATATCGGAGGTCGGTGCTTCATGGCCCAAGTGGTGATCTATACGACGAGCTACTGTCCGTATTGTACGGGTGCAAAGTCTTTACTACGATCGAAAGAGGTGGTTTTCGAAGAGATCGACGTAACCCACGATCCGCAGCGGCGAGCCGAAATGGAAACGCGCTCAGGGCGGTTCACGGTGCCGCAAATATTTATCGATGGCGAGCCGATCGGCGGTTACGACGATGCGCGGCAACTGGACGCAAGCGGCGAGCTAGATCGTTTGTTGGGGCGGTAAATGTTAGGCGATGACAACAGTAGATCCGTATTGAAGTTGACGGTTCGCGTCTGGAAACGATCAGCGGGAAACTGGAGGCGGCGAGCGGATTCGAACCGCTGCATCGAGGCCAAAAGACCAAAATCAAGAAGTGATACGGAGTGAGAAAGAGCCTGGATTTCCAGGCTTTACTATTTTGGGCTTGTTACCGAGCGCTACAGTTTGTCACCTGTTTTTGGCACAAAACTGGAACATTTCTGGAACACGTTTTAACCCATCCATATCGGCATGCCCCACCGGGTAACCTTCGCTTTACGGTTCCTAGGGAAGCACACCGAAAAAACAAAAAGGCCGTCAACGTCCCTAACAGCGCGCCAAAAACGGCAGGAAATTTCCAAAAAGCGCCGCCTATTTTTTACACCCCACCACCGTAATCGAATCAAAACCCTTAAGGGGCTGCTGCCCACCATTGGTTTCGCCTGTCAAGATAGCCTGGGTATCTCCGCATTGTATTCCGGTCTTTTTAGTGTCGAAACGCAACCGCATATCAATTTTTCCATCCCTAT
>JBEVIO010000448.1:0-3328 GCA_040510635.1 Binatia bacterium
AACAAGCCGCTCTATCAAGCCTTCATCAGCCAGATGCCGCCGTCGGAGTCGAGTTGTATTCGCGGCATCGGCCGTGAGTGGCCGCTTTTCAAGCATCTAAAAGATGTGTTGCGCATTCCGATCAAGGATTTAAGATTGAAGGAAGCCGGCGGCAGCGGCGCATATCTGGTCATCTCGTTGAAAAAAGAATTCGTCGGCCAAGTGCGCCAACTGATGTACGGCGCCTGGTCACAACGCACCGGCTTCGGCAAAATCACCGTGGTGGTCGATGACGATATCGATGTCTGGGACGATTTCGCCGTCGATTGGGCGCTCAGTTGGCACGTGCGGCCGGAAAAAGATGTCTACATCGAGCGCGACGTGCAAGCCGTCGGCCTCGATCCATCGCAAGCTCCCGCCGACGTGTTGCAGCATCATCCGAGCCGCTATGTCGGCTCGCGCGTCGCGTTCGACGCCACGAGAAAGCACAAATATCCGGCGATATCGCTGCCGCCGAAGGAACACTTGGATTTGGTCGCGAGTCGGTGGAAGGAATACGGAATAGAAGACTGAAGTTACGGCTTCAAGACGTTACAAAATGCGCATCCATCCTTAGAAAAACGGCTTGAACAATTGGAACGCCTAGGCTTTTGCCCGCATCTTTTTCGCCGCGGCCATGATCGACTCGATAATTTTCTTGTAGCCGGTGCAGCGGCAGATATTGCCGTGCATGAAGTGTTTGAGCTCGGCTTCGCTCGGATTGGGATTTTCGTCCAACAACGCCTTCGCCGCCAAAATCATTCCCGGCGTGCAAAAGCCGCACTGAAAACCGCCATGCTCGATGAACGCCTCTTGCAACGGATGCAGCTTACCGTCTTGCGCCAAACCCTCGATCGTTAAAACCGAGCGCCCGCGCACTTCGAAAGCGAGCGTGGTGCAAGCGCTCACGGGGCGGCCGTCGACCAACAGAGTACAGGCGCCGCAAACTTCCACGTCACATGACAGCTTCGCTCCGGTGAGCCCCAGTTGGTCGCGCACCACGTCGAGAAGCAACTCGTGCGGCTCCACTTCGATCTCCTGTAACCGGCCGTTCAAAGTGAACGACACCGGGATCCACTGCGTATCGGAATGTTTAATCATCGCTTTAGCCATGAATACTCCTCGCCGAATCTTGCGCCCGCTCTCAAGAGAGCGCGCTCTGAAAAGCCCGCTTCAAGAGCACGCCTACGATATGTTCTTTATACTCTTGAGAGCCGTGCAGGTCGCTGATCGCTTGAGCCGCGCGTCCCGCGGACGCGCCCGCCTCGGCGACATGGCGCAGCGCTTCGTCCTTACTTTTGCCTTCGAGCAACGCTTCCGCTTCCGCCACCCGGCGCGGTGCCGGGCCAGCGCAGCCCACGGCGATTTTGACCCCGCTCACCCCGCCGTTCAAATTGAACGCGACCGCCACGCCGACGCTCGGTCGCTCCAGATAGCCGAATTTCAAATAGGCGCTGCGCGCATTCGGCACGGGCACTGGAATATGAATTTTTGTCAGTACTTCGTCCGCCTGCAGTGCCGTTTCGTACGCGTCGACGAAAAAATCCTCCGCGGCAATCTCGCGCTTTGAAGACGCTTTCTCGGCGATCATTTTTGCGCCGAGGGCGATGAGCAAGGTTCCCGGATCGGCATGAGGCTCGGCAAAGCAAAGATTTCCGCCGATCGTCCCCACCTGCCGCACGCGCACATTGGCGACATTTTGTTCGAGCTTCGTCAGTGCCGGCAGCTTGTCTTTCAAGACCGGTGAATTCTCGAGCTGATGATGGGTGCACAGGGCGCCGATCACAAAGGCGCCATCGGCGCTCGTCACGTCGCTCAGCCCGGTCAATTTTTTCACGTTGATCAAGCGCTCGTACTGGACCAACCCCTCTTTCATCGCCAAGAGAAGCTCCGTGCCGCCGGCATAGACTTTCGCGCTCTCACCAAACCGCCCCAGCAGCTCGGCAGCTTCCGCGACGCTTTCCGGTTCTTCCAAGCGGAATCTTCTGAGCATTTACCCGTCTCCTTCTAATTTTGTCTTCACGGCTTGGGCGAACTCGTCGAGAACCTGGTCCGCCTTACGCTTGATGATGCCGTGGCCTAAGGCCGCGAGCTTGCCCAAGATGTCGACCCCGGCGACAAAACTAAGAATCGTTTTGTCTCCCTCTTCGCGTAGATGCACGTCCAAATCGAGCTTCATGCGGCTGCCGATCTTGTTGTCGGCGCCCGTCGCCTGCGCCTTGATCCGGGTCAGCTCCTCGCGCTCGAGCACTTCGATGGTCGTTGGAAATTCGACTTTGAACGGTCCGACCTTTTCCACCATCGTCGCCGCATATCGCTTTTCCGGCTCGATCGTCTTCGCCTCCTGGCAACCCGGCACACAGGCGATGAAGCGATCGACATCCCAGATAAATTGCCATACTTTTTCCCGCGGCGCGAGAATTTCGACTTCTTTTTGAAATTGCAAAGATATTCCTCCGAAAGAAATTCCTTTTTTGCTATCAGAAGCACGCAAAACTCGCAAGCAATCGCGGCGGAGCGCTCAGTGGCGAGGCTGAGCAAAATGAATAATAGGGATGCAACAATCGGTGAAAAAGAAGAGTTGGAACGAGGTTAACGAAACGGTCTATTCCATGCCCGGAGTTTCGGTCATATCTTTGAATCCCTTGAGATAAGTCTTGAGCTTTTTCTTGACTCGCTCCTCTATTTGCCGAACGCGCTCGCGACTGATGCCGTACTTTTCACCAATCTCGCGCAGGGTCGCCGGTTCTTCGTTCAAAAGTCGCTCGCGGTAAATCACCAGTTCCTTGTCCTTGAGCGTTTTGGCAAATTGCTCCATTTTGTCGTGCAGCAATTCATGATACTGCGCGTCGGCGAACTGCTCCTCCGGAGTCTGTTTGTTATCGGGCAGGAAGCTAAGCATCGTCGCTTCGTCGTCATCACCGCCGATCGGCACGTCCACCGAGAGGTCACGGCTGGCAAGCCGTTGCTCCATTTCGACAACTTCGTCTTCTTTGACTTGGAGCCGCTGCGCCAACAACTTGGGCCCAACCATGAGCCCCTCGGCCTCGATCTTTTCTTTTTCTTTTTGCAAATTGAAAAATAATTTTCGCTGCGCTTGCGTCGTGCCGATTTTCACCATGCGCCAGTCGTTCATGATATAGCGGATCATGTAGGCGCGTATCCACCAAACGGCGTAGGAGGGAAAGCGAACGCCTCGGTACGGATCGAAATTCTTGACCGCCTCCATAAGACCCATATTGCCTTCTTGGATCAAATCGAGAAGAGTCTTAAATGCCTTTTGATACTCGCGCGCTATCATGACAACTAG
>JBEVIO010000449.1:0-5217 GCA_040510635.1 Binatia bacterium
TGTCCGCGATAAATCCAAGCCAAATCGATCCAAGAAAAACGTAAGGAGGAGTCGAGCGGATGGACCTCGAAGGCGCGGGATTCGTTATTGGCCTGATCGGCGCGATCTGGATGAAAAGCTCGATGAACTTGATGCGCGAGTACAAGGACCGGCCGGAGCTCAAGATGATCGGCCGCGAACCTGAAAATCCGGCGCTGAAAGCGTTTATCCGCGGCCTTGGATTGGTATTGGTCGGCTTGGGGATCGAAACCTACGCGCGCTTGTTTCTAAATTAAACGAAGTGGTTTAACGGCGCGGAATCGCGGGCAACGGCGCAGTGAAGCGACCCGGCGAGTCTTCAATTAACTTGCCATCGTTCTTGGCAACTCGACTCAAATCTATTTTCGTCTCTGGCCCGGACTCTTTTGAACCTGAAAAATATTGCGACGCCAGTCGTGACGCTCCACGAATGAATTCATCGACTCCATGACATTGACCCGATGAAAGAACCGCCAATCGTGAATTGTCACCGATCGAAGGGCGATGCGTGATCCTGCCATTCTTTTATGGGTGGCTGATCGTCGCAATCACGATGGTGGCGGGTTTTTTAGCCGCCGGGGTCAGCAATATCACCATGGCGGTGGTGCTCAAGCCGATCAGCGAAGACTTGGGTTGGAGCCGGGCGTTGACGGCGGCGGCGATTACGCTCGGAGCTTGTCTCGGCGGTTTGTTATCGCCGTTGTTTGGGCCGATCGCGGACCGCTTAGGGCCGCGTCTTCTCTTGCCGGCGGGGGGTGCTTTGGTCGGCCTGCTCGCTTTCGGTGTGAGTCTCAGCACGGAGCCTTGGCAGTTTTACGTGACTTTTGTGCCCGCGCGAGCGCTCACCGAGTTCCTCCTGTGCGGCATGATCGCCTTCACCACGGCCGCTAATTGGTTTTATCTAAAACGGCCACGCGTGATGGGTTTGGTTGCCCTGTCAACACCGCTTGGATCGGCGGTCCTTTCCCTGGTTTATCAATTTTTCGTTCTGCGCTACGGCTGGCGTAGCGCGTTTTTGGCTTTGGGGGTTGCTTTGTGGGTGTTCGTGGTGACTCCCGGGCTTATTTTTTTGCGCCGCCAGCCGGAAGATCTGGGCTTACATCCCGACGGACTTGCCACGCCGCCGAGTCGGCAGACTGAATCGATGGACATCTACAGCGCCGGGAGCGCCACCGCGGAGCGGAGTTGGAGTCGGGCTGAGGCGGTGCGCAGCTCGACGCTCTGGCTGCTCGTGAGCAGCGCGTTTCTCGCCGCCATCGGCACCGGCGGCGTGGCATTTCATACCGCCGCCTATTTCACCGATGTTAGGATCGCGCCGACGATCCCCGCGGGAGCGGTCAGTGTGATGGCGCTCTCCGGCGCATTCGGCAATGGGCTCTGGGGCGCGCTCGCTGAACGTCTCCATCCGCGCCGCTTGAGCGTCGCGACGATGATCGTTTCCGCTGCATCGGTCGGGTTGCTGATGCAAGTGAGCACGGCCGGCGCCGCTTATTTATTTGCCTTGCTCTTCGGTTTAAACGCGCGCGGCGCCGGCGTGCTTATGCAAATTCTAATTGCGCGCTATTTCGGGCGCGCTTCTTTCGGCGCCATCAGCAGCGTGCTCGATCCTTTTCACAAAGGCGGACTCGGTCTTGGCGCGCTCCTGGCTGGAATCGTCTTCGATTATGCCGGCGGGTATCAACCTGTATTCACGATCTTCTTGCTAAGCTATCTGCTCTCGGCGCTGCTGATCTTTCTGGCGCGGCGCCCGCGCGCGCAAGCGCTGGCTTAGCTTGACTTTGAGGTCTCATCCATTAACGTGAAAATCATGTGGCATCGCCGGATTTTGCTTGTT
Organism: Binatia bacterium; assembly: GCA_040510635.1. Classification (GTDB taxonomy): domain Bacteria; phylum Desulfobacterota; class Binatia; order UBA9968; family UBA9968; genus DP-20. Next base: position 1,853 of record JBEVIO010000449.1, read on the forward strand.
ACAATTCTGCTATTGGCTATCCATCGACCCACTGCATACGCCGCTCAGGTTCAAGAGTTCGTTCTCGATAACGGTCTCAAAGTTCTCCTGTTGGAGGACCACAAGAGTCCGGCGGTCACTTTTCAAGTCTGGTATCGCGTCGGCGGACGCAATGAAAAAGACGGCAAGAGCGGTCTGGCGCATTTTCTCGAGCACATGATGTTCAAAGGGACGCCGACAACCGGCCCGGAGGAGTACTCGCGCATCATCGCCAAAAACGGCGGACGCTCGAATGCGTTCACTTCGTCGGATGTGACCGTTTACTTTGCGACCATGAGCCGGGAAAAAATCGGCATCGAACTCGAACTCGAAGCCGATCGCATGACCAACGCCTTGCTGGGCGAGGCTTACTTTGAGGCGGAAAAGAAAGTCATTCAAGAAGAACGCCGGCTGCGCACCGAGGACAATCCGGCAGCGGCGCTCGGTGAAGTGGCCAACGCGGTGGCTTTCATGATTCATCCGTATCGTCGTCCCGTGGTCGGCTGGATGGAAGACATCCAAAATCTCACGCGCCAGGATCTGGTCGACTTTTATAAGCTCTACTATGAGCCCAACAACGCCTTTATCGTTGTCTGCGGCGACTTTTCCAGCGACGACATCCTGGCGAAAATTCGCGCGGCATTCGGCAAGATTCCACGCGGCGCCGAGCCGCCTAAAGTGCTGGCCCAGGAACAGCAGCAACGCGGCGAACGCCGGGTGATTTTTAAAAAGGAAGCCGAGCTGCCGGTGACGCTCATGTTTTATCATACGCCCAATCTCAAGAGCCCCGACAGCTTCGCGCTCGATCTGCTGTCGGTGGTGCTGGCGGGGGGGCGGAGCTCGCGGCTTTATCACGAGCTGGTTTATCAAAAGCGCTTGGTGCGCAATGTCGATGCCGACTACAGCGGCGTGTCGATCGATCCGATGGGGTTTTCGATTACGGCCCAGCTTCTTCCCGGCGTTGAGCCGACGAATCTCGAGCGCGAGCTCGACCGCTTGGTGGAGAAAGTAAAATCCGAGTTGATCAGCGATCGTGAATTGCAGAAAGCCAAAAACCAGATCGAAGCGGCTTTCGTTTTTGCCCAGGATTCGATTTTCGGACAGGCGATGAAGATCGGCTCCTACGAAGCCGCCGGCGGTTGGAAGCAGATGGAAGGCTATCTCGACGGCATCAGAAAAGTGACGCGCGATGATATTCGCCGGGTCGCGCGCCAGTATCTTAAGACGGACACGCGGACCGTCGGGACATTGATTCCGACCAAAGACCCATGAAGCAAGTTTGTCTAAGCTTATGGGTTTTTTTGGCACTCGTGCGCGGCCCGGTTTCTGCTGAGGCGGGAATGACAGCAAAACGAACGGTGCTCAACAACGGCATGGTTCTATTGACCTCAGAGCAGCGCGCGCTGCCGATGGTGTCGATAGAATTACTGATCGAGGCCGGCTCGCGTTACGAGGCCGCCGATCAAGCGGGCTTGGCCAATTTGACCTCGAAGCTGCTGATCTATGGCACCAAGCAGCGCACGGCGGTGCAAATCAGCGACACGCTCGATTTCATTGGCGCCGGTTTGGAGGCTGGATGCGGTCAGGACACGACCAGCGTGAGCATGACGGTGCTCAAAAAAGATCTCACCACGGGACTCGAGCTTTTGGCCGACGTGCTGACCCAGTCGACTTTTCCTCAGGCGGAGATCGATCGGCAAAAGCAGGCGATCATCGCCTCCATCCGGGCAGCGGAAGAAGAGCCCGGCATCGTGGCGGCGAAAGCGTTCGCCGCCGCTTTGTTTCCCGACAGCCCCTACGGCAGACCCGTGGAAGGCAGCGAAGCGTCGGTCAAAGCGCTGCAGCAAAAAAGCCTGCGCGATTTCTTCGCGCGCAATTATCGGCCCAACCGATCGATCATCGCCGTAGTCGGCGATGTGTCGGAGCAGGAAATCGCCAAGGCGCTGAACGGCGCGTTCCGAGCCTGGGCCAAGGGCGAACCGAGTGGTCAGGCGCTGGTGCCGGCCAAAGTGGGCGAGTCGAAAGTTTTGCGCATCAACAAGGATCTCACCCAGGCGAATATCGTTCTCGGCCATAACGGCGTCGCGCGCGGCAATCCCGATTACTATGCCCTCCAAGTGATGAATTATGTTTTGGGCGGCGGCGGTTTTTCTTCTCGCGCCATGGATTCGATCCGCAACGAACGAGGTTTGGCGTATTCGGTTTACAGTTACTTCGCGGCGGAAAAAAGCCACGGCGCGTTCGAGTTCATCATGCAAACCAAAAACGAGACCGCCCTGGAAGCGATTCGCATTGCGACCGAAGAGATGCGCCGCATACGCGAACAGCCGGTGGCGGAGCAGGAATTAAGCGACGCCAAAGATTATTTGATCGGCAGTTTTCCGTTGCGTTTCGACACCAATCGCAAGGTAGCAGGTTTTCTCTCGCAGGTAGAATATTTTGAACTCGGCCTCGATTATCCGGACCGCTACGCCGACCTCATTCGCAAGGTGACGCGCGAGGACGTTCAGCGGGTCGCCAAGCAATACTTGCAGCCGGAGCGGCTTATAACGGTAATCGTCGGAAACTTAAAGAAAATTGGCGAAAAATAGCCGTGCGGAGAAAGACCGCCGGGTTCCCGGTCGTTCGAGCGGTAAAGCAATCGGCAAAGCTGGTTTCCAGCGAGATCAAAATTTCCGTTCTTGATTAGCAACGCTTGACGTTGTCGACTCTCTACGGCATAGTTTAGGCCGTTTCTTCGGCGCCGGTCTCCCATTAGTTATCCGAATAGAAACCGATGAAAAAGATTTTGATCATAGAAGACCATGCGGACATGCGCGAACTGCTGACTTGGCAGATCGAGCTGATGGGTTTTGTGCCGATCCCGGCCCGGCGCGGCAGAGAAGGCGTCGAAAGGGCGCTCGCCGAAAAGCCGCAGCTGATCATCATGGATATCATGATGCCGGGCATGGATGGGTGGGAGGCGGCGCGCGAGCTGCGCGCGAACGCCGAGACCAAGGACATCCCAATATTGGCCGCGACGGCGCTGTTTCGCGACTCCGATCTCAAGACTTGTCTCGAAGCCGGATGCAATGGTTACATCGTCAAGCCATTCACTTTTCAGGAGCTGCAAGGAAAAGTGCGCGAGCTGATCCCCGCGGCGAGCACGACGTATCCGCTCTGACCGAAGACTCTGTTACGTTTCTCACAATCGCTCATGATTTGAATGTCACCCAGGTGTGGCGGTGCCCGTGTCTTTACAGGATAAAGCCAGGTTTATCGTTCAACGTCTGCGCCAGGAAGGCTATAAAGCCTTTTTCGCCGGCGGTTGCGTGCGTGACATGCTGCTCAACAAGTCGCCGCAGGAT
>JBEVIO010000450.1:0-3607 GCA_040510635.1 Binatia bacterium
GTTCGCCCATTACGTCGAATATGCGCTCGATGTGCCGATGTATTTTATCGTCCGCAACAAGAATTATATCGACATGACCGATGTCACTTTCCGCCAGTTTCTAACTTCCGGCTATCGCGGCGAGCGCCCGACGATCGAGGACTGGAACGATCATCTGACGACTTTGTTTCCGGAAACCCGCATCAAGCGCTATCTTGAGATCCGCTCCGTCGACAGCCAGCCACCGGATCTCATGCCAGCCCTGTCGGCGCTGGTCAAAGGCGCCTTTTACGACAACGACTGTCTGCAGGCGACCTGGGATCTCGTGAAGGGCTGGAGTTGGGACGAACGCATGCAGGTTTATCTCGACTCCCATCGCGATGCGCTGGCCGCGCGCGTTCGACGTTATTCGCTTCTCGATCTCGCTCGAGAGCTCGTGGAGATCGCCTGGGAGGGTCTCAGGCGGCAAAATCAGGTCACCGATCTCGGTGATGACGAAACGATTTACTTAAAGCCATTGAAAGATCTCCTGTCCCAAGGCAAATGTCCGGCTGATGTCCTGCTGGAAAAGTGGGAGGGCGAGCTGCACCACGACATCAAGCGCCTGATCGCCTATAGCGCCTACAAGCTGCCGTAAACTTCATCGACGATTCGATGGTGGTTCATTGCTTTCAAGCGCGCAAGGATCTCGTCATCGATCAACGCGGTAAAGCTTTTTAAATAGCGCCGCTTCAGTTCCATGATCCGTCGATAACTCTGCTCAACCCGGGCGCGCAGCGCCGGTTCCTTTTCCGTCTCAGCGCAAAGAAATTCGCAAGCCTCGACTGCCTTCGGCAAGTCATGGCAAAACAACAACGCATCGACGCCGGCGAGTACGGCGCGCGCGGCGGCTTCCTGCGGTGTGAAGTTATCGCTGATCGCTTTCATGTCCAGGTCGTCGCTAAAGACGACACCGTCGTAACCTAGCTGGTGGCGCAGTAGCCCGGTGACGATGCGCTCGGAAAGCGTCGCGGGAACATTCGAATCGAGCGCGGTATATCGGACGTGGGCGGTCATGAGCGCGTCAATGCCATTTCGACAAGCGTGAGCGAAGGGCGGCAGCTCGAGCGCTTTTAAGTCGTCAAGAGATTTTGCCACCACGGGAAGGGCCAGGTGGGAATCCTGCTCGGTGGCGCCATGGCCGGGAAAATGTTTGCCGCAAGGAATAATTCCCCCGTCGCGCAGGCCACGCAGCCAGGCCGAGCTCATATCGATCACTTGCTCCGGCTCGGCGCCGAACGAGCGATCGCCGATAATGGGATTCAGCGGATTCGAATTCACATCGAGTACCGGAGCAAAGTTGAGGTTGATTCCAACCAGTGCCAATTCTGTTGCCGCGGCGCGGCCGCAACGGTAAGCCAGATCGCGGTCGCGGCGCGCGCCGATTTCCGCCGCAGCGGGAAAATGGGTGAAGGGCGAGGGCAGGCGATGCACCCGCCCACCTTCCTGATCGATGGCGAGAAACGGCGGCGTGTTCAGAGTCGTGTCCCAAAGCTGTCGGCAAAGCGAGGAGATTCGCCGTGGCTCACAGCAATTATCCCGAAAAAGTATAAAACCGCCGAAAGCGTATTCCTCGAATAGCAACCGTTCGTCTCCGCCCACGCGCTCGCCGCGGCAGCCGACGATAAACATCTGAGCGATTTTTTCGCGCAGCGAGTCCACGGCCGACAACTATAGCACGATCTAGACAATTTTTGGGTCAGCGTGTAAATTCGGTCGAATCGATGGAGCGCACAAAATATATAGTCGTCGAAGGGCCGATCGGCGTGGGCAAGACGAGCCTGGCGAAGATGCTGGTCCATGAGTTCCGGGCGCGCACGGTGTTCGAGAGAGTAGAAGACAATCCGTTTCTACCGAAGTTTTATAAATCCCGCGAGCTCTACGCTTTTCAGAATCAAACTTTTTTTTTGCTGAACCGCTACCAGCAGCAGATGGAGCTGGCGCAGCAGGACCTATTCGAGCAGAATACCGTCGCGGATTACCTATTCGCCAAGGATCAAATCTTTGCGAGTCTTACGCTGACAGCCGAGGAACTCAGGCTTTATCAACAAATCTACGCGCTATTGAACACCCGGGTGCCGAAACCGGATTTGGTCGTCTATCTGCAAGCTCGTCCCGAGGTGCTTTACAAAAGAGTCAAAAAAAGGGATAAAAAATACGAGCGAGGCGTTACCTTCGAATACCTCGGCGAAGTGGCGCAGGCGTATAATCAGTTCTTTTTTCACTATGATGAGACGCCGCTGCTGGTCGTGAATACTTCGGAGATTGATTTCGTGTCGAGCAGCAAGGATCTGGCTGACTTGATCAAGGAAATCAACAGCATGGGTTCGGGAACGCAGCACTATATACCGCTTGGATCCAGGTAATCTGGACTGAGACGGATGCCAAAAGGCGATTTTCGGGGAGAGAGAAGCGGCTCTTCCTGCCCGCGTTGGCCTTCCGGTTTGGTCCGGAAGGCTTTTTTTGTTTTGGGGGTGTCATGGGCGACAAGATCACCGTACCTCATATCCTTAAAATGAAGCAGCGCGGCGAGAAGATTACCTGTCTCACGGCCTACGATTACTCTTTTGCGCGGATCCTCGACGAGGCGGGGGTCGAAATGCTGCTGGTCGGCGACTCGTTGGGCTGTGTCGTTCAGGGCCAGCCCAATACTCTGGCGGTGACTATGGACGAGATGATTTATCACACGCGGCTGGTCGCGCGTGGGCGCAAACGCGCCTTGCTGATCAGCGACATGCCGTTTCTGTCGTATCAGACGAGTAGAGAGCAAGCGCTGCAAAATGCCGGCCGATTTCTCAAAGAGGCAGGCGCCGAGGCAGTCAAGCTCGAGGGCGGAGTCACGGTGCGCGAGACGATCGATGCGATTGTCAAAGCCGGTATTCCGGTGATGGGCCACGTCGGGCTGACGCCGCAATCGGTGCATCAGTTCGGTGGCTATAAGATTCAAGGCAGGGAAAAGGATCGACGTGAGAGGGTGCTGCGCGATGCGCTCGCGGTCGAAGAAGCCGGCGCGTTTTCCATCGTTTTGGAGGGAATGCCGCTCGAATTGGCCAAGGAGATCACCGTGCGCTTGACGATCCCGACGATCGGCATCGGCGCCGGCGCTCACTGCGATGGGCAGGTGCTCGTGATCCATGACATGCTCGGCCTGTTCGATGATTTCACGCCGAAATTTGTCAAACGATACGCCGATCTAAAAAATACCGTTACTGGCGCAGCGAAAGAGTTTATCGGCGAGGTGAAAGAAAAAAAATTTCCCACGGAGGAACACTCGTTCAGATAGAATGCGGAAATGGAGTTATGGAGTAATGGGATATTGGAGTGCTGGATCTTGGTCCATTACTCTGACGTTCCACCGCTCCAATTCTTGAGCTATGCGAATTATTGAGAACATCGCCGGAATGCGCGAGTGGAGCGAGGCGGAGCGACGCGCCGGCAACCGCATCGCCTTCGTGCCGACGATGGGTTTCTTGCATCGGGGCCATCTGTGTTTGGTGCGCGACGCCAGGGCCCACGGTGACCGTCTCGTCGTGTCGATATTCGTCAACCCGACACAGTTTGGCCCCGGCGAGGACTTCTCCGGCTATCC
>JBEVIO010000451.1:0-3573 GCA_040510635.1 Binatia bacterium
TGCACCCAGAGCTTTCGGTGCCCAGCCTCGGTCTGGAGCCAAACGCAAGCTTCGGGTAGCCAGGACCGCGGTCCGATTTCGTAGGACGCCGCGAGAATCCCGCAACCGCGATGCTCCAGGGTTTGGCTAATTAGATCGGTGTCAAATTCCATGGCGGATTCTGCATCTAGAGCGCAAGCGATGTACCAATACTTGCATTGGCAATTGCGCGTATTCGCGTGTAACACTTGCGCCAAACGCGCCGCCAAATTTGCACCGAATCAGCTTCCGCGGGTGCAATTTTATCAAGCCCTCGCGCGGCTTTGGTTGACAGCCCCTACCGACTGTAAAAAGTGAATCGATCGATGATTCTCCCAACCGTCAATCACAACCTGGGGTCAGGCGCGCTGCTATTAAACCTTCTCGCGGCGATATTTCTATCGGGTTGTTTGATCGACCGGATCGGCGGCGCCTCCTCGAAGCAGCCCGAAGAGATCGAGCAGGGCGCCTCAGAGCCGGCACGAAAACTCATCGACCAGGCATTCGACGGCATTAATCCCGAGCGGCTCGTCGACTATCACACCCATATGCTCGCCATCGGCACGAGCGCCGCTGACGCCTTTGTCAATCCGAAGATGCGCGACGGGATGAATCTCGAACGATTGAAGTTTCTGGTCTATGTCAGCGGCGCCGGCGTCAAGAGCATCGACAACGCCGATCAGGAATACGTCGAGCGCCTGCTGCGTTTGACGCGCGGCATCAAACGGCACGGCAAGTACCGCATCCTGGCCTTCGACCAACACTACAGTGTCGACGGTACGGTGGATCTCAAGAAGACCAACATGTACGTGCCCAACCGATATGTCGTCGAGCTCGCCGGAAAAAACCCTGACGTTTTTACACCGGTCGTTTCGGTCCATCCCTACCGTCACGATGCGTTGCAGGAATTGGAAACTTGGGCGAAGGCCGGCGTCAAATACGTCAAGTGGCTGCCCAATGCGATGGGCATGGACCCGGCGAATCCCGCCATCGAGCCTTTCTACCGGAAAATGAAAGAGCACAAGATGATTCTCTTGTCTCACGCCGGCGAAGAGCAGGCGGTGGAAGCCGAAGAAGACCAACGTTTAGGTAATCCTCTGCGGTTGCGTAAACCGTTGGACTTAGGTGTCCGCGTGATCATCGCGCACGCCGCTAGCCTGGGCAATTGCGATGACCTCGATAATCGTGCGGCAGTGAAAGCGAGCTGCTTCGATCTCTTTTTACGGATGATGGATGAAGCGAAATATGTCGGCCTGCTATTCGGCGAAATCTCGGCGATACTCCAGTTCAATCGCATGCCCGAACCGGTAACGAAGCTTCTTGAGCGCCAGGACCTCCATCCCCGTCTCGTCAACGGCAGCGACTACCCGCTGCCGGCGATAAATTCCCTGATCTGGACTCGATCCATGGCGCGCGACGGGTTCATCACCGCCGAAGAGCGCCAATCGCTCAACGAAATCTACGACTACAATCCGCTGCTCTTCGATTTTGTGCTGAAGCGCACGATGCGCCATCCGCAGACGAAGCAAAAACTCGCCCCATCAGTGTTCATGGAGAACCCGGGGTTGGAGAATTAACGAAAAGGATAAGGGCAAAAGGATAAAGGATAGGTAAACTGAACCGCTGATCTTTCGCTGGGCGATTTTATCCTTTTGCCTTTATACTTCATCCTTTAACGCACACCACCTGGCGCAACGTGTGGACGATCTCGACTAAATCTTTTTGCGCATTCATCACATCTTCGATCGGCTTGTACGCCATCGGCGTTTCATCGATCACATCGGCGTCCTTGCGGCACTCGACACCGGCGGTCGCCTTAATGTGATCGTCGATGCTGAAGCGCCGCTTCGCTTCGTTGCGCGACATGGCGCGACCGGCGCCGTGACTGCACGAATGAAAGCTTTCGTCGTTGCCGAGGCCGCGCACGATGTACGAGCGCGTGCCCATGCTGCCGGGAATGATGCCCATATCACCTTTTCCGGCGCGCACTGCGCCTTTACGAGTCACGAAGACTGGGTGACCGTAGTGCTCCTCCCGCGCCACGTAGTTATGATGGCAATTGACCGCGGTTTCGGTAAACGCGAACTGCGGCACTTCGCCCGATTCGCCCACCGCGTCGATCAATTGCTCCATCATCAGCTTGCGGTTGTACATGGCAAACTCCTGCGCCCAGCTCACCGCGTCGACGTAGTCTTCAAAATGCTCGCTACCTTCCTCGAAGTAGGCGAGATCTCGGTCTGGCAAATTCTTGATATGCTGGCGCATATCGTTGCGCGCCATCTCGATGAAGAAAATGCCGATGCGATTACCCACCCCGCGCGAGCCGCTGTGGAGCATAAACCACACCTGATCGCTTTCATCGAGACACACTTCGATAAAATGATTGCCGGTCCCCAGCGTGCCGAGATGATTGACGTCATTACCACGGTTGAGCTTCGGGTATTTGTCGATTATCGCTTTGTAACCGATCTGGAGCTGACGCCAGACGCCGATCTGCCGTTTTGGAATCTCACCCCACGCGCCGCGGTCACCCTTCCCGCCGTTGTTGGTGCGCCCGTGCGGCACGGCTTTCTCGATCGCCGTGCGTAAAGGTCTCAGATTGTCGGGTAGCTGTTTGGCATTCAACTTCGTCTGCACCGCCATCATGCCGCAACCGATATCGACCCCAACCGCCGCCGGAATGATCGCGCCCTTGGTTGGAATCACGCTTCCCACCGTTGCACCGATGCCCCAGTGCACGTCCGGCATCGCCGCGACCCATTTGTAAATGAAAGGAAGGCGCGCGACGTTGCACAATTGCTTCTCCGCCTCCGCGTCAATGGCCACGCCTTTGGTCCAGGCTTTGATGGGCACGCCGCTCTCGGCTTCGATCAACTGATACCCTTTGTCCACGATCCCAAGTCTAACGCAGCGAACGGCGCCACTAAAGCGGCCAGATTCGCATCCCTGCAAGAAGGTAGGCTTTCGCTTCGCAGCGTTAAGAAAGAAAGCGCATTTTTCCTCATGAAACTCTAAGCAAACCGCGCTCGTCCCGTGGCACTGCCATTGCTTCTAGTATTTCGTGAAAAGCTCGTTGTCATGCCAATACACCACACGCACTTAACGAGGAGGTGACGGCAATGACGAAGAAGCAAGACCAACTAGTTTCATTTCCAATCCACGTATCCAGCGAGGGAGAACGTCTATTCGACGAGATGATTCATCGCCCTTGGGCATTCTGCCGTGAGATTCGCGGCTGGGACCCTTCCGTAGATCTCCGCGAAAACAGCGATTGCTTCCTACTCGAAGCCGATCTTCCGGGCGTCAAACTTGAAGACGTCAGCGTCGCAGTGGAAAACGACGATCTGGTGTTACGCGGTTCTCGTGTCTTAGAGCAAACCCACAGTCACGGCCACTTTCATGCTATGGAGCGCTCATCGGGGCATTTTCTCCGCCGCCTAAAACTGCCGGAGTCGGTCGATGTGACTGGGATGAAAGCGGAGTTCTGCGATGGCGTGTTGCGGGTGACCCTGCTGAAAGCAAAGAAACCGGTGGGAGAAGAGAAATGATTATCGA
>JBEVIO010000452.1:0-5065 GCA_040510635.1 Binatia bacterium
AGATCGGCAAATACCTCCGCGTCGAAGACGATAAAGTCTTGGAAGAAACCCACCAGCTCTTTGCCGAGCTGTTTGAGCGAGTGCCCTACATCAAACGGGAAGGGCTCACCAGCTTGGTGCAAATCCTCGCCGAATCCGATCCCAAAATGGCGGCGGTGAAAGTCGACTCCATGGTCGAAGACCGTTTCGTGCGCGAGCTCGAAAGCAGCGGTTTCATCAAGAGCGTTTACCGATAGGGTTGTTCATGCGCGGTGTAATTGTGAGTTTGCCAGACTTTAGTGAACGCCCCGCACATACGACGTCGCTTATTAAGCGGTCCCTTGATCTGAGTTTATTAAACGTTCGCGTCACTTCCGAGTGACTTCCTTGAGCAGTTTGTGCCAGCCCTCCAACGCTTCTTCGTATTGGGCTATTGTCCCGCCTTTTTCCGGATACCAACGCTTAAATCCATAATCTTTCTTGGCGCTGCCGAAATACAATTCTTCGAGTAACTTTTGTCCTTCGGGACTTAAGAGAAAATCGGCAAAAAGAAGCGCAGAGTGCGGCCGCGGCGCGTTCACGTATACCGCCGCGCCGCCGGCGTTGGCGACGACCAGATCCATCGGCACCCAAGCCACCGGTGCGCCGCGTTTGGCGGCGACGTTGGTGGCGCTGTAGAACTGGCTCGGCGATGCGAAGATTTCTCCCGCGGCGACAAGCTGAGTGAGAGCACTGGCGGCCATCATATGCATTCTGATGTTTTGTTCTTTTAGTTTTTTGACAAAACCATCGCCTTTGGTTTTTATCATGGCACCGATGATACGCGCGCCGGTGTCGTCGCCGGATAATCCCATATTATCTTTCAGCACAGGGCGGAGAAGGCCGTCGAAATTTTTTGGCACGTCGGCCGCGTTCAAGAAATTCTTGTTGTAGGCGAAACCAATGTACGATTCACGCGCGATAGTCCAGTAAAGGAGATTCTTGGGCCCATTTTCCTTGGCGTCGTCGGGAAATCCGCCGAGGTGCGGCGAAGTATAAGGCAGCAGCAACTGATTATCCCGGAAGGTCAGCAAACCCGGCAGCGTCGTTTCGATCGCATCGGCGATGTGGCGCTTCGCTTTGGCCTCGGTGAGGAGTCTTTGCGCGAGCGCCGACGATCCCGTGCGAAACGTTTCGACTTTTACAGCGGGATATTTTGCTTCGAATGCGCCGGCGATTTGCTTGTTTTGCTCAGCGGCTAGAGTCGTATACCAGACGACTTTGCCTTCGCGTTTGGCGCCATCGAGCAGCAAGCGCTCGCGATCCGACCCGATGTAGGCGGCTAAATCGGCCGCGGACGATGGTTTATTGGCTTGGCTCCATACAGGTACGTTGACGATGAGGGGTAGAACGAAAAGGGTGGCGATGAGGGCCTTCATACTAAAAAAGTGCGAGTAACGGTGATTGCTCGTCCGAGAGAGGCTCCCATTTGATGCTTCTAATCGAACGGTTCGTTCTGACCGGGCACGGACACGGCGAAAGCATTGAGCGTCATGGCGACCATGGAGTAGAAACCGATCGCGCTGACGAGCTCGACCAGCACTTGTTCGCCGAACAGCGCCATGCCGCGTTGGTAGCTTGCGTCGGACAAGGTTCGGGTGGTGTTGAGCTCCATCGTGATGTCGTAAACCAACTGTTCGTCGTCGCGGGTGAAATCCGGCATGCGGCGCTCGCGGATGGCTTGGACAATCTCGGGCGCGATACCGAACTTGAGGGCGTGGGGCTCGTGGATGAACCAGGCATACTGCGCGGTGGCGAAACGCGCGGCGACGAGAATCATCAACTCGAGCAAGCGCCGTTCGAGGTTCACTCGCGAAGCGAACATTTCTTGTAACTTGAGCGTGTTCTCGCACAGTTCGGCGTTACGCAGCCAGACGGCGAAGGGCCCGCGCATATGGCCGCGCTCGCGCATCAGCCGGTCGTAAATCACGTGCTGTTCGGGAGAGAGTTGGGTTGCGTCGATTTCAGGTAAGCGTGGCATCTCTAATCCTTGAAGGTCGTCCCGTCCCAAGCGTTTCAGTCGTTCCAATCGTTCAAGCCCTCAGTTTCTTTCGATCGGGGCTCAGAACAGGCTGTCCTCCCCCGCGGATTTCGGGTCAAGGCCATTGCCGTTTGGGCATCTCATACCGGGATTCGGCCTCACTTGTAAAGCTTATCGACGAATCCTGACTTGCCGATCTCCGCAAGGATGGAATTGTCGATGAAAGTTTCCGGCTTCGCCGCTTTGGCCCCCGGGTGTGTCGCGAAATTGAGCATGGTTTGCACGGCGGCCGCCGGCACCAGTGGTAATCGCTCCCATGCTGGCAAAAAGGTCTGATAAGAATTTTCAAGGTCGGCCGCATCGGTGGTCTTAGTGTATTTGCCGATGATCTGTTTGGCGTATTCGGCGTCCGTGTGGGAGATTTTGATGCCCTCGAGATAAGCTTGTAAAAACCGTCGCACGTTGTCGGGGTTGGTTTTGACATAATCTTTCGTGCTGGCCAGCGCAGCGTGAATCATCGGGATATTCTGCTCGGTGACGTTGACCAATTCCTTCAAGCCGGCGTGCTGCGCTTTCAAAGTTGTCGGCGAGGTGAAAATGCCGGCGTCGGCATTGCCCTGATTGATGCCGGTGAGAATTTCCACCATGCCTTTCAGATAGATCAATTTGACGTCCTTTCCCGGCGTCAAACGCGCCTGCTGGAGCAAAACGCGCGCCGCGAAATCGGTGGTGGCGCCCGGGACGGTGACCGCCAGCACCTTGCCCTTCAAATCGGCGAGAGAGCGGATTTCAGGCTTGGCATAGATCGACATCACCGCTCGATTCATAATGCCGGCGATATAGACGACCGGCTCGCCATTCAATCCCGCCTCGACGATCTCGCCGCCGGGATTGATGATGTCGAGATTTTTGCCGATGAGGGCTTGAGTGGCCGTGGCGGGGGCGATGTAGCGGAGATCGACGTTCAAGCCGTATTTGCTGAATAAATTTTTATCGGCCGCGATCCACAACGGAGCAAAGGCGCCGCTGAACGCGGCATAGTTCGCCCGTATCGCCGGCGCTTCGCCCGCGTGCGCTTTGAGTGCTCCGTCTACAAGAGTGAAAGACAGAGCGAACAAAAGTACTGCTTGCATTGTCGATAACGAGAATCGAAGTGATTTCTCAAAGGGTCTCATTCAACCTCCGAATTGGTGATGCGATAATTTGCCGGTACGTCTACGCAATTAGTCAATTAGGCAGGCTCACCGTTCGTGCTTCAATATGGATAGAAAATTGTCGGCAAACACTTTCTTCAAGTCGTCTTCTTTGAGCTTGGCGGCTTTCGTTACATGTTTGGCGATTTTCTCGACTTCCATGGGTAGAGGATTATACGGGTGATCGGAGCCGAAGAGAATCTTGCTGGTGCCGACGCCGCGAAACGCTTCGAGAAGAAGCGGCATCCAACCGACCACGGACGTTTCCAAAAATATGTTCTCGTTCTGCCGGGCGACGGCCACCGCCAGTTTTACATATTCCGACACGCCCATGTGTCCGAGAATGACCGGCACATCCTTATGCTGGGCGGCCAGCTCGGCGATCACTCCGGGCGATGCTTTGCTCGACATCCCGGTATGAAAAATAATCGGCACATGATAGCGGCGCGCCGCGTCGTAGATCGGCTCCATCAGCTCGGCTTCGTTGGGATCGAAGAACTCGATTTCCGGATGAAGCTTGATGCCTTTTAGTTTCAATGTGCCAAGACAATGGTCGAGAGACTTCGCCGTAGCTTCCGGACCAAAATTGGGATTGATCCGGCAAAAACCGATAATCCGTTTCGGATACTTGGCCATTTCTTCAGCCATGATCTGGTTCGCTTCGGAGTAGTCGGTGTAGGACGCTCCCAAAGGAAATGCTACCGCGCAGTCCAGGCCAGCCTCATCAAGATTGCGCACCAAATCGTCGCCGAGAAAGCTTGCCACGCCATGTCCCAATGGGGTCTTGCGCTGTCCTAAATGAGAATGCGAGTCGATCGCGTAAAATTCCGAGCCGTTGATGCGTAAAGCCATTTCTCTTCTCCTCGATTGTTGGCAAATATCGGCTGTGTCTGGTTATCGATTCACAACGCAGTGAGTGCTGGTCCCAACATTATCCTAGCGGACTTTCTGGCAGGTCACTTGTTCGCCGGCGCCGCTGAATCCTGTCAGATGGGTTGGTGTGACGTTATTAAATCGGAGCACGACGCCATTAGGGATTATTTGGAAACCGGCGGCGTATTTTACATCGCGTAATACGCCGCGCAGTTATCCCAGAGGATTTTTCGTTTGTCGGTCTCGGCGAGCGGCAGCTTGAGAAAATGATTGACCGCCTCGGGATATCGAGAATCGACGTGCGGATAGTCCGTAGAAAAAACCAAATGGCCGTTGCCGACTTGCTCGATGACATTGTTGGCGATCACTTCGTCGGGCTCGATCGAGACGACGCAGTGGCGCTTGAAGTAGTCACTGGGCTTCATTTTTAGATCTGGCGCGAAGACATCGCCGTCCAGTTCCCAGGCCTCGTCAAGACGCCACAAAAGCCACGGCAGCCAACTGCAGTTGGCTTCCAAAAATGCCACGCGCAGTTTCGGATGGCGCGCGAACACGCCGCCGCCGCAGAAGCAGCCCAGAGCGAGCATTTGCTCGATCGGCTGGGCGAAGACTCGGCGCAGCATGAAATTGGGCTCGAGGCGCTCGCCGACCTGGTTCTTGCCGGTGCCGGTCGATTCATGAAAGCCGAGAGACAGATTGAGCGCTTCCAAAGCGTCCCACAAAGGGTCGTAATAATCGCTTTGCCACTGGTGATTGACCAAAGGATTGGCACGCAGAAAAATAGCGCGAAAGCCGAGTTGCTCGGCGCAGCGGCGCGCTTCGCTCACCGCGTCTTCCATGCTGTATGGGGAGATCATGCCGGCGCCGATCAAGCGCTTTGGATCCTGCTGACAGAAGTCATACATCCAATCGTTGTAAGCGCGCGCGATAGCAGCGGCGAACGGGGTGTCCAGTCGATCGTCCACTAGCGCTCTTAACCCTCGAGTGGGGTAGAGAACGG
>JBEVIO010000453.1:0-3569 GCA_040510635.1 Binatia bacterium
GCCCGGGCGCCAAGCGTGTTTTTTCGTGATTGCCGGGGCCTTGGCTGTCTGGTTTTTGGGCTCTTCGATGTACCTGCGTTTTCACGCGGTCGGCATCGGACCGCGAGAGATCGAGCTGATATTTTTCTGGCCGCGACCGGCGGTGAGTCTCGGAACCGACGACTTGGTCGACGTGAAGCTTCTGCGCGCCTATCGCACCTGCGGTCATATGGAAATCACGACCCGGCAAGAACTCTTTCGCAGCGTCAACTTCCAAAAATGCCAAGGCGCTGAAGAGGTTCTCAAAGAGATTGCACCACGGATTCACGCCAACTCTTAGAATCGTCGCCTAGCACGGCCGCTGGGAGGCGCGGACCGCAAACGAGGCGTGAGGGGAGGGCGGAGATCGAGAGTTCGAGCGCGACAACGACGACACACTGTTGAGCGATCCCGCAAGATGGTCAATATTACGCGCGCTACGGTCGGCTCACGCCAATTGATTTCTATCCGCACGGAGAGCGCTATGAGCCGAAGGAGGATCAGCGATGTCGTCACGGCATTTAATCATTTTAGCGACACGGCTTGCGATTACGCTGGCAATAATTCATTCGCTCGGCGTCGCCGCGCTGGCAGCGACACCGAACAGAAAACTGTCACTGGTCTTTGCCGACTTCAGTGAGCGAGCGGGTCTTTTATTCGTTGCCAAGGATCAACACTTCTTCGAAGAACAGGGCGTGGATGTCGATGTCGTCCAGGTGCGCAACGGCCCGGTGGCGATTGCGGCGGTCGCGGCGGGTGAGGCGCAGTTCTACAGCGTGTCGGCGACGGGCGCATCGCTGGGAGCGATGGCCGGCGGCCTCGATATTGTTTTTGTCGCTGGGTTCATCAATCGGCTGGATGGCTATTTCGCCGTCTCGACGAAGGTGCGCGCGCCGGAGGATTTAAAAGGGAAGACTCTCGGTGTCCAAAGCATCGGCGGCGGCATCTGGATGTTTACGCAAATCCTGCTCGATCACTGGGGCCTCAATACCGAACGCGACAAAATTCAGATCCGCGCTATCGGCGATGACTCGGTCTTGGCGCAGGCGGTGATGACGGGTGTCATCGACGGCGCGGTGCTGGGTTATACCTATAGCCGGGTCATTGCACAAAAGGGCGGCCGTATCCTGGTCGAGCTGCCGACCCTCAACATCAAGTATCAAGGCACGGGATTGGTGGCGTCACGCCGTTTCCTAGAGAATTCGCCCGACGTGGTAGAGAAGACGCTCAGAGCGCTGATCCGAGCGAATCGATTCATTCAGGATAAGAGTAATCAGGCCGCGGTTATCCGCAGCTTAAGAAAATGGCTGCGGCTGGCGCCGACGGACAACGGCGAAGATCTGTACAACCGCATACGGCTACTCTACGATCGGAGCATTGTGCCGACTAAAGAAGGGGTCCAAAGCGCGCTGCAACTTCTCGCCAAGAGCGATGCAAAGTTTGCCAAACTCAAAGCCGATGATCTCATTGACGACCGCATCGCGCGAAAGTTGGAGAAGGAAGGATTGTGAACCAAGCCCGTTCATGAGAAAGGAAGATAGATGAGTCGTATGTAGATTGGGTACGAACAAGGCAAATGGCGCTGCAAAGATAATTTATCTGGAGAATCCCTTGAAGAAGTTACCCTCGGTGGCCTGTGTGGGTCTGTTGCTGCTTGTTGCATGGGCCGGAGTTTCCCGTGCGGCGGCGTCTGCGAATAAGGTTGTTATCGCTTATTCCTCTCTCAACGAGCGCGGCGCGGGAGCGCTGCTCGTCGCGCGGGATCAGGGATTTTTCCGTAAGTACGATCTTGACGTCCAGTTGATCTTCATGCGCAGCGGTGCCGTGGCATTATCGGCTTTGTCGGCGGGCGAGGCGCAGTTTTATTCCGGCTCTGCCAATGGTTCCGCACTCGGCGCGATGGCGGGCGGGCTCGATCTGGTTTTCGTCGCCGGCTTGGCGAACCAGCTCAACGGCACCATGGTCGCGGCGCCGGCGATTCATTCGCCCGCCGATCTCAAGAATAAAAACATAGCGATTCAGAGTATCGGCGGCGGCGTCTGGATGATCACGCAACTGGTTCTCGAACATTGGGGCCTGGAACCCAAACGGGATCGGATCAACCTGCGCATCGTCGGCGATGAGTCGGTGATGGTCCAATCCTTGGTGCTCGGAACCGTAGATGCAACCTATGCCGGATATGCCTACGCCACGATGCTAAAAAAGCAGGGCTTCCGGGTGCTCGCGGACCTGACCAAACTCGGCGTGCCGTTTCAGAGCACGGCGATTTTGGCGCGGCGGAGCTATTTGAGCTCGTCGTCCGCGACGGCGGAGAAAGTGGTCCGCGCGTTAGTCGAGTCGATCGCATTTATTCAGCGGCCGGCAAACAAGGCCGCGGTGGTTGGGACGCTGACGAAAGGTTTGCAGATGGTCCGGCCTGAGGATGCGGAAGAAGGTTACGAGGTCATAAAGAACGTTTACGAGCGTCGTGTCTATCCCAATATCGACGGGATCAACAATGCGATTCGCCTGCTCGGCCTCAGCAACGAAAAAATTCGTCAACTCAAAGGCGCGAACCTGGTCGACGATAGCATCGTCAAGAAATTGGCAAAGGAAGGGCTCTTCTAATTTAAAGGATTGTTCGAATCGTTCCAAAAGGTCAAACCGTTTCAATCACGAACCTATTCAAATAATGGTCGCATGGAATCACTAGGGAAACGTATGCAACTCGACTTGGCGGATTTTCCAGTGCGCGAGATTCGTCTCGGCAAATCTTATCGCTATCAAAGCGGAACATTGGCATTGGATCGCGAAGATCTCACGCGTCTTGTCCTGCAAGATGAACGCCTAGAAGAAGCGAGATTCGAAACTGTTTCGCCAGGTGAACAGGCGCGCATTACCGGCATTCGCGATATCGTCGAGCCGCGCGCAAAACTTGCCGGCAGCGGTCAAGTCTTTCCGGGAACGATCGGACCGGTCGAGAGCGTTGGCAGCGGTTTGACGCAGCGATTATCCGGGATGACGGTCATCGCCACGGCCGGCTACGAAGGGACGATTCGCGCCGGCACCGGTGTTGAGCGCAGCGCTATGCTCGATATGTGGGGGCCGGGGGCCGCGGCTTCGCGCTTCAGCAAGTTGGTTCACCTGGTTCTGATTATGCGACTCAAGGAAGGTTTGGGCGAGTTCGAAGCGCATACCGCGATCCAAAGAGCCGAATTCGAAGTGGCAAAAAAATTGGCGCAAGTCCCTCAAGGGCTTACGCCGGAACACATTGAGCGATTCGCATTACATGAAAACAAGCCCGGCTTGCCGCGCGTCGTTTTGATTCAAGGCTGCATCACCAACGGCGGTCAGCCCCATTCCGGCGTGAGTTATTACGGCCTGCCGATCCGCGAGTCGCTGCCGACTCTGATCCATCCAAACGAGTTACTCGATGGCGCGATGACGACCAACACGACGCGCGGCATCGGTTATTATCCAACGACGTGGGATTGGCAGAACCATCCGCTGGCGTTGGAGCTCTATCGCGAACAGAGTGCCGGACGGTTGCGCTTCGCTGGCGTGATTATCGA
>JBEVIO010000454.1:0-4625 GCA_040510635.1 Binatia bacterium
AACTCTGGTTCAACGAGCGGTTGGAGCCGCGCTACTCTTCATTCACCGTGAGCGATGCTGAAGGCAAGGCTGTCGACATCGGCAAAGCCGAGGTGAGCGGCGACGATCCCAAGCAACTCTCGGCGTCGGTCAAAACTCTGCCCGCCGGACGCTATCTGATCAAATATCGCGTCTTGTCCGTCGACGGCCATGTCGTTCAAGATCAGCTTCCCTTCACTGTCAAGCAATGACTGAGCTATCGGCAGTCGTTCGCTTTATTAAGGTCGTGGCTGCCGTGCTCCTGAACGGCAGCTTCGCCTTTAATTTGCTCATTGCTCGCCCCGCTGTCGAAAAAGCCGGCATCGGAATAGATGGTCGAGATATCTCAGATTTAAGATTTCACCGACAGATCATAGTCTGGTGCTTATCCGTGCTCGGTGTGGCCGCTATCCTCGGCCTCTGCATCCAAGTCATCAACGTCAGCGATTCCACAGCCCAGACATTTTTTGCGCGGCTCGACCCAGTATCTCTACTGACTGATACACAATTTGGAAAAGTTTGGTTAGGGCGCATGGTTCTGCTCATGTTGCTCTGCGCGGTTCTTTTTTACGCCGAAACAAATCGCGTCAGGCCCGATTCGTTTTTTGTTCTCGCCGGCGGCTTCGGCTTGAGCGCTTGTTTGCTCATTTCAATATCACTCTCCGGCCATGCCGCGACGGCAGAGGGCGCAGCCTTGGCGATGCAGATTTCAGCCGATGCGCTTCATCTGTTGGCAAGCGGCATATGGTTGGGCGGACTCGTTCCTCTCGCGGTTCTACTCCGTCAATGTAATCGAGACCATGACTCCACCGCGCTGGCGGTTGCGCGAGAAGCCACGCGCCGGTTTTCCCGCATCGGCGTTTTCAGCGTCGCAGTTCTTATCACCACAGGCGCCTACAACGCTTGGAACTTGGTCGGTGGTTTCGCGCCGTTGTTCGGCACGCCCTATGGCAATTTGTTGCTCCTAAAAATCGCTCTCCTGATTCCCTTGCTGGCTGTCGCCGCGGTGAATCGTTTGCGGCTCAAGGCGAAATTTTTCGAAGCGTCGTCAACGCAGCATGGAGAAGCAGCCAATCACCTAAAGCAATTAACTCGGAATGCAATGATCGAAGCCGTGCTCGGCTTATTCATCCTGCTGATCGTCGGCCACATGAACGTAACGCCGCCGGCGCGTCACGTGCAACCCGATTGGCCGCTTTCCGCGCGCTGGGATTGGAGCCTTCTCGACAAAGCGCCGAAAGCTCGCACCGAAGTCGAACGCGGCCTAGTTTGGGCAACGGTCGGCGTCGTCGCGCTGTTTGCCGGTCTCATGCGCCGACGGCGGCGTATCGTGATGATGGCAATCGGCTTGGGCGCGCTCGGCTATGGCGGCGACGCTGTTCATACCGCGGTCTCGATCGATGCCTATCCCGCGACCTATAAGCGACCGGCCGTCGCCTATCACGCGATCTCCGTCGCCAACGGCAAAGTTCTCTACGAAGAAAGCGGTTGCGCCGCCTGTCACGGCGCGCTCGGCTACGGCGATGGCCCGCTCGGGCAGGAGCTAAATCCGAAACCCGCCGATCTCACCGCGCCACATGCCAATGCGCACACCGCCGGCGATCTTTTTTGGTGGTTGAGTTACGGCGTCAAGCAATCGTCGGCCATGCCGGGCTTCAGTGAAAGCCTGAGCGAAGAGGAACGCTGGGACCTGATTAATTACCTGCGCGCGCTTTCGAGCGGCGAGCGAGCCCGTGCGCTGGCGCCGATCATCGACGATAACCCGTGGCTGGTCGCGCCGGATTTTGCTTACGGCACCAATACCGGAGAATCGAAAACACTCAGGGATCATCGCGGCACCAAGATCGTCCTGCTTGTGATGCTCAACCTGCAGGACACTGAAGAACGGTTGAAGCAGCTCGACGCTATTCTGCCGCAACTACGATCCTCTGGCGTCGATATCATCATCGTTCCCAACCTCATCGATCAGTTCTACGTCGCCGACAAGTTACCTGGAGCCATCGTCAGCGAAGGCGGTCGGGAAATCGCCGAGACCTATAAACTCTTCGCCCGCTCGTTCGCCGATGAAAATCCAATTTTGCGCACACCCCACGTGGAATATCTGATCGACAAGCAAGGCTACATCCGCGCGCGGTGGTTGCCTGCGGAAAACAAAGCGTGGAGCAAAAGCGAATTATTAATGGCGCAGGTCGATCTCCTGAGTAACGAAACACCCCGCGCCCCGGCACCCGACGAACACGTGCACTAACAGGGGCGCGATTCATCGCGCCCTCTGCAATAGAGCGAAAACTCCTTGACGATAATCCTGCGGTGCAGCTATAAGCGGAAGCAATCCTTAACCGCATCTCGCTTCGATCGAAAACGGAGGTCTCCATGGGCGCGAATGATTCCCAATTAAATCGTCGTCAGTTTTTGAAAAGCGCCGCTGCTTTAGGGCTCACCGGTTTGACCCTCGCCGCGCGCACGGGCACAGCATTCTCCGCCTCGAAAAATCGCGTCGTCGTATTTCAAGGCGTCGGCCTCGATTCGCTCCACCCTTACGCCTACAGCGGCGGCGGCATTAGCGGCATTTGGCAGCACGTCATCGAGCCGTTGATCGAAATGGACTATTCGCGCGCCGAATATGTCGGCGTGTTGGCCGAGTCGTGGGAGTTTCAAGGGAGAAAATGGCTCTTTCGCCTGCGCAAGAATATTCGCTTTCACGACGGCTCGCCGTTTACGTCGAAAGACGTGTTGTTTTCGTTCGACCGCATGGTTAAAGACCGCAAAAGTCTGCAAGGTTCCAATTTTAACGAAGTGACCAGCATCGAGGCTCCCGACGATTACAGTGTGACCATCACCACCAAGCAGCCCAACGCGGTGTTGCTCGAACGCTTGAACAATCGATTCATCGTCAGCCAATCGGCGACGGAAAAAAACGGTAATGAGCTCGACAATTATAAAATCGGCACCGGGCCCTACAAGCTCGTCAGTTGGCAGCGCGCAGGCAATTTGGTGCTGTCGCGCAACGACGCGTACTGGCGCGCCAAGCCGGAGATCAAAGAAGTGTTGGTCAAAACCGTCAAAGAAGAATCGGCGCGTGTTGCCGGGCTCTTGGCCGGTCAGGCGGATGCGATCAGCAATCTGCCTATCGAAGAAATCGAGCGGGTGGAAAAGAACCCGCGTACGCGCGTCGAAAAAGTTCAGGGTTACCGCATGTATTTTTTGACGATGAATGTGACCCACAAGCCGTTCGATAATAAGCTCGTGCGCCAGGCATTCAACTATTCCGTCGACCCGACGGTCATCCTGAAACACATTTTCGAGGGGAACGGCTACGCGCTGAACGGCCCGCTAAGCTCGAACATGATCGGCTACGACCCGGCGATCAAGCGCTACCCGTTCGATCCCAAAAAAGCCCGCGAGCTACTCGCCAAAGCGGGCTACCCCAATGGCCTCGAAGTCAAGCTCTATCTGGCGCCGGATCGCCATCTCAAAGGCAAGGAAGTCTGCCAGGTGATCGCCCGACAACTCGCAGAGAGCGGCATAAAAGCCGAGCTCGTGCCGCAAGAGTACCCGATTTATTGGGGACGCGACGGCGTCAACGGCGGCAAGCTGCCTTTTTACTATGCCGGCCGGTCCGCGTATGACGCCGATACGTTTTACGATCAATATTTTCACACCGGCGTAACCAAGCGCACGGGCTACAGCAATCCTGAGTTGGACAAGCTCATCGAGGAAGAACAGCAGACCGGCGATCATAAAAAACGCGTCGCTGTACTACAGCAGGCTGGGCGCATCGTGATGGAAGATGCTCCGGTAGTGCCGCTCTACACGCTCGCGGAAATTTACGGCCTAGCGCGAAATATTATTTGGCAAGGCAACCCGAACAACGAAATCATCGTTGCCGATATGAAGATCAGGTAGGGAAACCAACTGATACGAGCATTGGGGCGACCCGTTTGTTAGGCGAAAAACTCGCTCAACGCGTGGCCGTACGGAGCCGCATCGATACCGTAAGCCGCGAAGTCCCCGCTAAAGGCGCCCAAGGCCCGAAGCGCGGCATTGCGGTATGCAGGCTCGCCGCTCGCTGCGGCGAGCCTGAGAAAGAACGAAGCCGCGACGCCGTTTTGATCGATCAACGTCAAACGCGCGCCGTAAAAGGCCAGCTCGCTCTGGCCACGATCGAAGTAACCGCCTTTTGAATTGGCGAGTCGCGATGCGATAATCTTCGCCAGCTCCTTCGCGCGCTCGATAAAAACAGCTTTTCCGGTTGCGTGGAACGCTTGCACCAGCGCCATTCCCATGCGCGCCTGATCGATGAGCAACCCGGGCACTCTTGGCCCTTCGTCAAAGCAGTGATTCATGCCCTCATCGGCGCTGCGGCAGCGATCCCAAAGAAACTCAAGCACACCGAGCGCCTGCGTTCTAAGATCCGCGCGGTTCAAAATCCGCGCGGCATCCAAATACGCGACGATCGCCGCTGCATTGGCATCGCAGTAGATGCATTCGTCGATGATGGTAAAGAACTCGTCGGTTCTCGTGCTCTCGTCCCGGCGCAGGAAATCTTCACAGCCAAAGAATGCCGGCTTGGAAGGGTCGAAAAGTTTTTTATTCAGATATTTGAT
>JBEVIO010000455.1:0-3067 GCA_040510635.1 Binatia bacterium
TCGAGCGCGCCGAACGGTTCATCCATGAGCAGCACCGACGGATTGATCGCCATGGCGCGCGCCAGGCCGGCGCGCTGCTGCATGCCGCCGGAAAGCTGGTGCGGGTAGGATTTTTCGAACCCCTTGAGCCCGATGAGAGTGACGTAACGCTTAACGAGCGCCGAAATATCCTCGCGCGATTTGTCTCTGAGCTCCAAGCCATAGGCAATGTTTTCTTCCAAGCGCTTCCAGGGAAAAAGACCGAAGTGTTGAAACACGACGGCGACATCAGGCCGCGGTTGGGTCACAAGCTGGCCGTCGATCAGCACCTCACCGCGGTCACGGCTGATAAGACAATCGATGATTCGCAGTAAAGTTGTCTTGCCACAGCCGCTCGGCCCTAAAACACAGAGGCTTTCATTGGGGGCGACTTCAAGGTCGATATCTTGCAACGCCACCACCGCTCCGCCGCTGTAAGTCTTGGTGAGATTCCGGATGACGATTTTGTTCATGGAGAAATTATGCTTGGGGGTTCTCAAGCAGTTTCTTGACGTTTTGCAAAAAGCGCGCGGCCATGGCGCCGTCGACGAGCCGATGGTCGGCTGACAAGGTGGCGGTCATCATGGATTTGATCGCGAACATTCCTTCTTCAACAATCACTCGGGGCGCCACGCGCCCCACGGCCAGGATCGCTGCCTGGGGCGGGTTGATGATCGCGGTAAAGCTGTCGACGCCGAGCATGCCGAGATTCGATACGGTAAACGTGCCGCCCTCATAATCGAGCGGAAAGAGTTTTTTATTTTCCGCTTTGTCGGCGAGCTGGCGGCTCTGCGCGGCAAGCTCAATTAGCGATAAGCGGTCGGTATTACGAATGACTGGCACCAAGAGTCCTTCGTCGAGCGCGACCGCCATGCCAATGTTAATCTCCGAGGAGAGCTTAATCCCCTGCTCCGTGTAAGTTGAATTGATCAACGGGAAATCTTTGAGGGCGCGCGCGCAGGCGCGTAGAATAAAGTCGTTGATCGAAGGGACCATCTCGTCACTGTGGCTCTTCCACTCGCCGCGCAGCGCGCCGACCGCGCTCATGTCGATATCCATGCTGATGTAAAAGTGGGGCGCGCTCAGCTTGCTTTGCGTCATGCGCTCGCCGACGATGCGACGCATGGGCGTAAGCGGTATCTTCTCAGCTTCAGGAGTCGCAGGTCTGTGCGGCAATTCGGTAGTCGACGCCCGCAGCACATCATCGGCCAAAACGCTTCCCTCCGGACCGCTGCCTTGGAGAGAAGCGAGGTTCACTCCTTTTTCTTGTGCGATCCTTTTGGCGGCCGGCGAGGCGAGCACGCGGCCGCGATTCGGTGTCATTGATGCTGCCGACGGAGTCGTTTTTGGCGCCGCCGGCGGAGCGAAGATCTTTGCCTTATTCGGCTTCGGTGTTGGCTCGGATGATTTTGCCTCCGTCTCCGGAGACTCGCCCGGCGCCAGGATCAAAGCTATTCTCTGCCCCACGGGAACTTCGTCGCCAGCCTGGGCGATCACGTGAGCTAAAACGCCGGAGGCCGGCGCTTCGATTTCAACCGTCGCTTTGTCGGTTTCGATTTCCATGAGCGGCTCGCCTTTCGACACCGATTGGCCTTCGGCTTTGAGCCACTTGAGCAGCGTGCCGGTTTGCTGTGCGACGCCGAGCGCGGGCATGATTACATGGGCGGGCAAACTAACCTCGGTTCAAAGTTCAACGTTAGAGGTTCCAATGATTCGAGCCGTTCAATTCTTGACCCGGTCTAAGGCGCCCGGATTGTTCAGATTCGATTGCGTCTCGCGCGTCGTTGAAAGCTCACCGCCGGTGGTGAAATAATGCGTGCCAGCGACTAGCAATTTTTCCGATGGAAAGCGAGTGATGACTTCACAGCCATCTTTGGTTACGACGACTTCTTCTTCCAGGCGGGCAGCCGACCACCCGTCTGATGCGGGCCAGTAGGTTTCCAGCGCAAACACCATTCCTTCTTCGATCACTTCCGGATGATCGAGCGAGACCAAGCGGCTGAAGATCGGTTTTTCCCAGATCGAAAGACCCACGCCGTGACCGTATTGGAGCGCGAACGCGGCTTCTTCGTTGGCAAAGCCAAACTCTTCGGCTTTGGGCCAAAGCTTGACTACGTCTGCCGTAGTGATCCCCGGTTTGACGATGCTGATGGCGGCGTCCATGTAGTCGCGGCTGCGTTTGTAAGCGTCGACCATTGCCGGGGAGGCGCTGCCGACGGCGAAGGTCCGATAGTAGCAGGTACGATAGCCGTTATAGCTGTGCAGGATATCGAAAAACGCCGGATCACCGGGACGAAGCACGCGGTCGGTGTACACATGCGGGTGCGGACTGCAGCGCTCACCGGAGATCGCGTTGACGCCTTCGACATATTCCGAGCCGAGATCGTAAAGAACTTTACTGACGACACCGACGCATTCGTTTTCTTTCACTCCCGGTTTCATGAAGCGATAGAGCTCGTCATAGGCGGCATCGACCATCATCGTCGCCGTGTTGAGTAGCGTAATTTCGTCTTGGGTTTTGATTTTTCTGACTTCGTGCATGAGCTGCTGGCCGTCGACGACTTTGATACCTTGCGCTTGTAGTGCAAAGAGCACCGGCATTTCGATCACGTCGACTCCGACAGGCTCGTTGAGCAATTTGCGCTTTTCCAATTCGAGCTTAATTTTTTTCGCGACATCTTCGGCCAAGCCCGAGCTCGGATTGGTCGCGCCGCGCAGTGTGGAAATGCCGGCGCGGGAGCGCTCGCCGAGCCACGGACAATAAATCTGATGATGGCGCGCCGCCGAGCCGAAGTCCCACAGGATAGGCTCATCGTCTTGCGGCAACAGCGAGAAACGCACCAGCTTGTCCATCGCCCAGGTGCCGATATGGGTCGCGGTGATATAGCGGATGTTGTTCATGTCGAAGCACAGCAGCGCGCCAAGTTCCGACTTCTTCAGCGCGGCTTTGATGCGAGCCAGCCGCTCCTGCCGAAGCCGTTCGATATTGACGCGCTCTTCCCAATCGACGGCCATCAGACCGAACGTCTTAAGGCCCATGACTAACCTC
>JBEVIO010000456.1:0-3957 GCA_040510635.1 Binatia bacterium
ACGTTTCTCAGTCGCGCTGCGCACGTTCGAGCGCTTCGATCTCGATCAGCTGCTTGCTAACATCGCTGTGGACTCCAAGTACTGTTGATGCTCCTGATTATCGACCAAGGAGAAGAGTGCTTTTCTCGGATACGCTCAGACAGAAACAAGGATCGATCATTCATGAGAGAAAAATTTTCAGACGAAATTACCGCTGCAAACGCGCTTTCCACCATCGATCTGCTGGGTTGGGCCTTCGACAAATTTCATCCTCGGCTCGCGCTCGCGTCTTCGTTTCAAGCCGAAGCCTCGGTGCTGATCGACCTTATCCATCGTCAGCGGGGCGCCGATTTCCGGGTCTTTACCCTGGACACCGGTCGGCTCAACCAGGAGACTTACGATTGCATGGAAGCGATTCGCGCGCGCTACGGCATCGAGGTCGAGGTTTTTTTCCCCGATGCCACCCAGGTCGAGGAAATGGTGCGGCAACACGGTATGAATTTATTCTACGATTCCATTGAGCAGCGCAAACTGTGCTGCGGCATCCGCAAAGTAGAGCCGCTTAAGCGGGCGTTGAACGGGTTGGACGGTTGGATGACGGGTCTGCGCCGCGAGCAGGCGGTCACCCGCACGGCGGCGCGCAAAGTCGAAATCGATCGCGAACACGGCGATATCGTCAAGATCAATCCCTTGGCGGATTGGACGCATAGGCAGGTGTGGGATTATATCGCCGCCCATAAAGTACCGTACAACAAATTGCATGATCGGGGCTTTCCAAGCATCGGCTGCGCCCCTTGCACTCGCGCGATCAAGGCCTGGGAAGACCAGCGCGCCGGGCGATGGTGGTGGGAAGAACCGGAAACCAAAGAGTGCGGTTTGCATCTTCGCACAGCGTGAGAACTGCGCTAAAAATAATGTAACGTACGGATCACCGACGGGTTAGAACTAAAGCGCCGTTTGTCTAGGAGAGGGTCGCGGGTTAGAGTCGGAGAGAAATATCCTGGCAGGTCGAATCGGTCCAAGAGGGTGTCAATGAGTTTCTTTCCGATCTATCTAGAAATGCGGGGCCGCCGCTGCCTGGTAATCGGTGGCGGCGCGGTGGCGGAGCGTAAGATCGCCAATCTGCTCGAAGCTGGCGCCGAGGTCACGGTGATCAGTCCCGATGCAAGCGAAAACGTCGCCCGCTGGTCGAAGAATGATTCCATCCAACTAGAAACGAGGTGTTATCAGAACGGTGATCTGGACGGCTACGAACTAGCTTTCGTCGCGACCGATGATGACCGGGTCAATGCGAGCGTCTACCAAGAAGGCAAAAGCCGCGGTGTCTGGGTCAATGCGGCGGACGATCCGGCCCACTGCGATTTTATTCTGCCTTCCGTTTTGCGTCGCGGCGATCTGACGGTGGCGGTATCGAGCGGCGGGCAGAGCCCAGCCTTGGCGCGGACGATTCGCGAGGAGCTGGAAGTCTACTTCAGCCGTGAGTACGAGCAACTAGCGCAGCTCGCCGCGGAAACGCGCACCGAGCTGCATAAACGCTCGCTGCACGTGCCGTTTGAAACATGGCGCAGAGCCTTGAGCGGCGACGTGCGACAATTTCTCATACGTGGCGAGTTCGCCCGGGCGAAGAGCCATTTGCTGAGAGAGCTCGGAGTTTCGCTATGACAATAGGCAAAGTCTATCTCGTCGGCGCCGGCCCGGGCGATCCGGGGTTGCTCACTGTGCGCGGCCTGGAATTGCTGCGTAACGCGCCGGTGATCGTCTACGACCAATTGGTCAATCCAGCGCTCCTGAACGAAGCGGGTTCGCAAACAATTAAAATCTTTGTCGGCAAGCGAGCCGGGCGCCACTGCATCGCGCAAGAAGAAATCAACAGCGTGCTTATGGCTCATGCGCGCGCCGGTCATGACGTTGTCCGATTGAAGGGCGGCGATCCATTTGTTTTCGGGCGCGGCGGCGAGGAAGCGGAGGCATTGGTGGAAGCCGGTATTCCCTTTGAAATTGTGCCGGGCGTGAGCTCCGCCGTCGCGGTGCCGGCGTACGCCGGCATTCCGCTCACCCATCGGCAGTTTGCCTCGTCCTTCGCTGTGGTCACCGGCCACGAAGCGCGCAAGACGAATTCTGCCGTGAACTGGGCTAAGCTGGCGACGGCCGTCGACACACTGGTTATTCTCATGGGACTGACCCACTTGCCGATCATCGTGAAAAAGCTCGTCGAGCATGGCCGTTCACCGCAAACCCCGGCCGCGGTGATTCGCTCGGGAACGACGAGCGACCAGGAAAGCGTCATCGGAACTCTGGCCGACATCGTCGAGAAAAGTATCCTGATCGAACCGCCGGCGCTCATCGTCATCGGCGACGTAGTTTCTTTGGGCGATAAGCTAAGTTGGTTCGTGCCAATGGCAGAAGAGCATCGATTTCTTTATGACAGCGGACACGCGAGAGAATCTGCGCGGGTTTAAAGTCGTCTCCTTCGAAAGCCGGCGCGCCAAAGAAATGGCGGAGCTGATCCGCCGTTACGGTGGCGAACCTTTGGTTGCGCCGTCGATGCGTGAAATTCCGCTGAACGAAAACCGCGCCGCGCTGGAATTCTTGCCTGAGATCGAAGCCGGGAAATTCGCTATGGTCATCTTTATGACCGGCGTCGGCACGCGGACGCTCAATCAAGCGCTGCTCACTCGATATTCGCAGGAAAGAATCGTAGCGGGGCTTGGCAAAGCTCAGCTCGTTGCGCGTGGTCCCAAGCCAGTGGCGGCGCTGAAAGAATTGGGGCTGACTCCGTCGGTCACCGTGCCTGAGCCCAACACCTGGCGCGAGGTGCTTTCGGCTCTCGATGCCGCTACGACGATGCGCGGCAAGCAAATCGCGGTGCAGGAATACGGCATTCCCAACCCGGAGCTCGTTTCGGGACTGGAGCAACGCGGCGCGAGCGTGAAAACGATCGCCGTTTATCGCTGGGCTTTGCCCGAAGACCTGGCGCCGCTGCGCGACGCCATTCAACAAATTCTGCGCGGCGCCGTCGATGTGGCGCTGTTCACCAACGGCGCGCAGGTCGAGCATGTGTTTCGGGTTGCCGCCGAAGAAAAGGCGGATGAAAAGTTGCGGGCTGCCTGCAAAGATCTGGCGATCGGCTCGGTCGGTCCGATTTGTACGCGGGTGCTGCAACAATACGGGCTCAAGCCTGATATTGAGCCGGCACATCCCAAGATGGGATCGTTGATCGCCGAAGTCGCCGCTTCTGCCCCTGCTATCTTGCTCGCAAAGCGCGCTGCTCAGTCCTGAGCAAATTCCGTAGTGGGAATCTAAAGGAAAGTGAGAGCTTGATGCTGCGCCGTCAGGGGCGCCGTTTGAGTCGTGTCGCGCGGCGAATTTAAGAGACATGATTGCACTACGATGAGCGCGAATGTCAGGCGTTGAAACAAGTTATTCCTAAATTTTTGGTGTGCTTGGTTGTGAGCGCGTGATACACAGAGAAAGCTAAAGCTACAAGGAGTCGAAATTTGGCCGATGAGTGACGATATATTTTCAGAACTTGAGTCGGAGTCGATCGAAATCATCCGTGAAGTGGCGGCGACCGCCGCCAAGCCCGTGATGCTTTACTCCATTGGCAAGGATTCTTCCGTCATGTTGCGCCTAGCACAGAAGGCGTTTTACCCCGGGCCGATTCCGTTTCCATTGATGCATATCGATACCGGCTGGAAGTTTCGCGAGATGATCGTGTTTCGCGACCGCACGGCGCGCGAAATCGGCTTCAAGCTGATCACCTACACCAACCCGCGCGGCGTTGCCGAGGGTATCGGCCCGATTACCCATGGTTCGGCCTACCACACCGATGTGATGAAGACAGAAGCGCTCAAGCAAGCGCTCGATCTGCACGGCTTCGATGTCGCGTTTGGCGGCGCGCGCCGCGACGAAGAAAAATCCCGCGCCAAGGAGCGCATTTTTTCTTTTCGCGCGCCGGGCCATCGTTGGGAGCCGAAA
>JBEVIO010000457.1:0-3780 GCA_040510635.1 Binatia bacterium
TTTCTGTCCCAAAAGCTTTTTCGAACTGAGTCTCCATGCCCGCAACGCCTTGCGCCGTATGCGCCGTCGTCCCACCCTGGTGACCGCCTTCTGGAAACAGGCGGAACTGTTCTAGTGTAACTATATTATGCAAGACTTAATAATAGCGCCGAACGCGCCTCGCGGCAAACAGACACGGGGAAAATTGCCGATGCATTCGCTGCGAAGACCTCCCAGGTTGTGAGATAGAGCGTAAAATTTGTCGGCTAGGTTGAGAGCCACGAAAGCGAGCTGATTGCTAGAAGACGCCATGCAAGAAATCCCGTACCTCGCGAGTCCACTGCACGGATCTAGCTTCGACGATAGGCATATGTGGCACGCCAGCGAAGGAAACGAATCGTGCGTTTTGTCCCATTGCTCTTGCAATCGCACGGGCTTGGTCCAGCGTCGTGCGTTCATCCTTCTCGCCGTGCAAAATCAGCGTCGGACAATTCACCGAGCGCGCGTAGTCGGCGGGATTATGCAGAAACAAGTTGGAACCGGTCTGCATGCTTCCCCAAAAAATCAGCAGCGCCGCGAACGGCGAGAGAGGAAGTCCCATTGCACGGAATCGACTCTTGCCGGCGTTCAACAGGCGATCGAATGTCGCCTCGACAATGACGGCGTCGGGATTGATTTTTTCCGTCCCAACAGCGCGGAGCACAGCTGCCCCGCCCATGGAAATCCCATAAAGAACCACTTTGCGGTTCGGCCACTTCCGCCGAATGTAATCGACGGTCGCTACAACATCACTCGCCTCCTTCATGCCGATAGTTGTTCCGGTACCCGAAGATCCCCCGGAACCGTAGAAATCCACCAACAGCGTGGCCAAACCCAACTCATGGAGAACCTGCGCCGCCGACAATAACGAGGCTTTGCTCGCAGCGTAGCCGTGAAAAAGCACCATCAGCGGCAGGGCATCATTTCCAGGGATATACCATGCCTCCAGCGGCGTCGCGTTTGGACTAGCGAAGTGATGTGTCTCATAAGCAAGACTTAGATCAGCGGGTGTCCGCTGATTCTGCGGCCGCGGAATGATGACGCCAGATAAAATCACCGTCAGTTTGTCGAGCATGTCGAGCTGTTCTGGGCGCGCCGTGCGCTCACCGCTCTCAACAAAATGCGTCATCGCCCACACCTGTATGAAAGCGACCCCGTTGACGCCGATCAAAGCGCCGAGCAGCACCGCGGAAAGAAGTTTGACCAGATGACGTAAGGAAGGCTTCGCAAGGCTCATTTTTTCGGTCACTCGCCCTAACTGACATCTCATCACGGAACAGACTTCAATTGTGCAAATGCCCCATCCAATTTCTTGGACGCGTCGTCCAACTTTTTGCGCGTGCTATCCAACCATTCCCGATCGTTTTTCAAACTTGTTCTCTGGGCCGCGAGCATGCGCGCGACCTCCTCGGGTTGCGGGCCGCCGACCACGCGCGCCGATTGAACCATATTCTCGGCGGTCAGCGATTTGCGAAACTGCGCTTCGCTGAGCGGCAACTGCGCGTTGGTCATTTTAAAAGACTTCGCCGCGTCGATGTAAATTCGTTTTGCCTGATCGTAAGGAATATCGACCGGCCGGAGATTATTCCCGCGCCCAAAATTGACCAGTTCCGACGCAAAGTGATGGCCAACGCGAAATGGCACGTCGGCGTCGCGTTGCAAAACGTCGGCAAGCTCCGTGGTCGTGGAATAGTCGGCATTAACCTCGTCGATGGCGCGTTGCGCGTTGAAGTTGAGCTGCTTCACGACCGCCGTGAGATTGTTCAACATGCGCGCCATCCGATCGAGCCCTTCTACCGGCTCCCTGCCTTTATAGTCACCGAGTCCATGCGGAACGTTATGCGCTTTGAAAAGATAAGTTGTGCTGATCCCTAAAACCTCGCTCGCCGTGACGCGGATATTGTGCAGCGCGTTGGGATTGCGCTTTTGCGGCATGATGCTGCTGGTGCCGGTTAGCTCGCCTTCTTCGAGTGTCAGCCATGGCGTAGTCATGCGATACTGTGCTTCGATGTCGGAGATAAAAGTTCCGACCGTCAATGCCGCTGCGCTTGCGACGCTCACCAGCTCAACCCCGGTGTCGATGGGCGAAGTCTGATTCGCGTCCAGGGAATTTTCCACGATGCCGTCAAAGCCGAGCAGCTCAGCGAGCCGCGCGCGACTGACGGGGAAACTCGAAGTTCCCAACGCCGCGGAGCCAAGCGGCGATTTATTGACGTTCGCATAGGCGCGGCGCAGCCGCTCGGCGTTGCGCTCCAGCGCTTCCACATAGGCAAGGATGTAATGACCAAACGAAATCGGCTGCGCCTGGACGCCCACAGTGTAAGCGGGCACGATCGCGTTGGGATACTTCGCGGCAAAATCGAGCAGCACCGCTCTCGCGTTATTGAGCGCCGCGAACGTGGTTAAGACTTGCGCGCGCTGAAATAGTCGATTGCGAGTCGCGCCGATATCCTGCCGGCTGCGCCCGGAATGCATTCGCGTTACGTCAGCCCCGCCTGCCGTGACCAGCAATTTTTCAAGCTCGAGGTAATCGCCCGGCCGCTTCGCGCCCGGTTTGTCCCCGTCGGCAATCACCTGAGAAACCGATTCGGCAAGCACTCTACCAAGCGCTTTTGGTACGATCGCCTGCTCCACCACCATCACCGACGACGCTTTGTTAAGCTCTCCCAAGTAGTAAAACTCGTCGCGTCTTTCCTGCGCGGAGCCGCGAGCGCCAAGAAAAGCGGACACCAACACTAACCCGATCAAGCATTTGATAGCCATGTTATTTCCTCCGAGAAATTTTTGCAGTCCAGAGTGACAAAGGAGCTTGAGTCTTGGTTACGTAGGGCACGGCTCTAACGAGGATCGCCAATCCAAACAAATGGCGCCGCATAAACGCGGCGCAGCAGACAGTTTCGGCAACGTCGGTGTCGACTTCACGCGACAACCGCTAAGGGACATTAGCGCGGCAATGCTCAGGACTCTTACGGCAAACCACCGGTGGTCCATTTTGGGCCTGTCTAACGGCGGAGAACTTCTCTATATGCTCAGTGCAACGGCAGCGTGAACAGCCGCTGATCCGGTTGGATTAAATGTTCGTGGCCTGTCTCCGTCACCGCGCATGTATATTCGACTTGCACGGTGCCCCAGCCGGCTTCATGATTCGACGCTTCCAGGTTCACCGTCATACCGGGTTCCATGGGAATGTTTGTCGTATTTGGCAGAAAGGGATCGTCGACTTCTTCCGCCGGGCCAATCAAGAACGGGAATTCGCGTGCTTCCAAACCTATCGTATGGCCTAGGAAGAAATTGGAATAATTCGGCAGACCGTTGGCGCGCACGCCGGTAATCATCGTCTCGTATAGCTCTTGGGGGCGCACGCCGGGCTTGAGCGCATCAACTGACTTTAGCACGCCGGCCTGAATCGCATCGTAACGCTTGCGATGCTCGGCCGTTGGCTCGGCGCCGACGCAGCCGGATTTGCACACGTCCGCGTGATAGCCGTTGATCGAACAGCCCATGTCGACGCGGAAGATATCGCCCTTTTGCAGAACGTTGTCCTTGATCGCCGGAAAATTACCGCCGCGCGTGACCGCCATATGCATCCAGTATACTTGTCCGCCGGCTTTGGCGATTTCGCCTTTGTAGATGCTCGCCAGCTCGTTTTCTGTCACTCTGGGCCGGCACGCCCGCAGCATCGCGTTGATCGCCTGTTCGTTGATCTCGGCTGATTCTCTAAGGCGCCCAATCTCGTCCGGAGTCTTGATCATGCGCACGTAG
>JBEVIO010000458.1:0-3759 GCA_040510635.1 Binatia bacterium
TTTTTGATGTTGACGACGTAGATCGTGACTTTCACTACGTCCGGCATGGCGCCACCGGCGGCTTCCACGAGATGACGGATTTTGCCGAAGATGATTTTTGCTTGTTCGTATTCGTCGCTTCCCTCGATGGTTGTTCCATCCAATCCGCGGGAGACCATTCCGGAGATGAAAAGCATGTCGCCGACGCGCAGGGCGTTGGACCATCGGCCCGGCGGCGGTTCGGTAACCTGAGGGCAGGAAACTCTTTCGATCGTCATGCTGTTAGCCTCCATTATTTATTTCCAGGCTGCTGATCCACTTGGTGCTATCTGTTACACCATTTTGCCATCCCGCGCCAAGAGCGGAACGGCTGGCTCGGTGAGGTTCAAGGTTCAATGTTCAACGTGTCGGAATGAAGAGTTAAGAATCATGTTTCGGGTTTATGGTTCCGATTTTAAACCAAATAAACTTGTCTGTACCGAACGTTGAACGGACACACATTCAGGCTAGCGCGGCTTTCATCGAAGTGATAATTACAGAGGGGCAAAACTCTGCATTCCCAAGGAGGCAGCGATGAGCGAAAACGCCAAGCAAGCTTTCGAAAAGACATCTCTCGGCGCGCAAAACAACGCTTATGATATAATCGCGGAGCTGGACCCGGAGTATTTCGAGAAGCTCAAGGGACTTTACGTGGACGGTACTTTCGGGCGCGAGGGAGCGCTGTTGCGCAAGACGAAAGAGTTGATCATGATCGGCATTACCTGCGCGTTGTCGCGTCCGCGCGGAGTGCGCTTGCACAGCGAGCGAGCGTTGGCGTTGGGCGCCACGCCGCGGGAAGTGCTGGAAACCGTCGAAGTAGCGGCAATCCCAGGCGGTATGCCCGGCCTTTGGCTCGGCGTGGAGACGCTTCAGGAGATTCTCAAAGAGAAGGGGATCGAGTTCAAATGAGCCAAGGCGCCGCCGGAGCGCTGGACGGCATTCGCGTTCTGGACCTGACACGGGTGTTGGCGGGTCCCTATTGCACGATGTTTCTCGGCGATCTCGGCGCCGCAGTGGTGAAGGTGGAACAGCCCGGCGTCGGCGATGACACGCGCGGTTGGGGACCGCCGTTTGCCGGCGGCGAGAGCGCCTACTTCCTCAGTGTCAACCGCAATAAGAAGAGTTTGACCCTCGATTTGAAATCGCCTGCGGGCAAGGATTTACTTAGCCGTCTGGCGCAAAAAGCGGACGTCTTGATTGAGAATTTTCGCCCCGGAACGATGGAGCGGTTGGGTCTGGGCGAAAAAGATTTGCGCGGCGCCAATCCGCGGCTGATTTATGCGTCGCTCTCGGCCTTTGGCGCCGATGGGCCGATGAGCGACTCGCCAGGTTACGATCTAATCGTCCAGGCTTGGGGCGGCTTGATGAGCATCACAGGCATGCCCGACGGCGAGCCCACTAAAGTCGGGGTCGCAATCATCGATGTTGTGGCAGGCTTGATGCTCGGCAAGGCCATTTGCGCGGCGCTCTATGCGCGCGAGAAACTCGGCGTTGGGCAAAAGCTCGACACCTCGTTGTTGGAAGCTCAAGTCGCTTGTTTGATTAACGCCGGCAGCAATTATCTCATCGGCGGACAGCTTCCCCGGCGCTACGGCAATGCGCACCCCAGTATAGTGCCTTATCAGAGCTTCAAGACTGCAGACGGCTATCTCGTTATCGGGGTCGCCAGTGAAACGATTTGGCAGCGATTTTGCCCGGCCATCGGTAGACCTGATCTGGCGGACCACCCGCGTTTTGCAAGAAACGCGCAGCGCGTCGAAAATCGCGGTGAGCTGCTAAAAACGCTCGCGGAAATATTCTTGAGCCGCGATTCTGAAACCTGGTCGAAGATCCTCCACGAGGCCGAAGTACCCTGCTCTCCGGTGCAGACCATCGATCAAGTTTTCCGTGATCCGCAAGTCATTCATAGAGGCATGCTCGCCGAGGTCGAGCACCCGAGCGCGGGAAAAATGAAGATGGCCGGCCTGCCGTTGAAGTTTTCCGCTACGCCGGCGAGTTTGCGTCTGCCGCCGCCGCGCCTTGGCGAACACACGAGAAACGTGCTTGAGGATTGGCTGGGCATGACTAACCACGAGATCACGGCGCTGTGCGAGAAGGGCGTTGTATGAAGGGCATTCTCTTCGAAGGATTTCACTCCGGCGACCGTTTCGTGACGGGCCGGCGCACCATCACCGAGCACGACATCTTACAGTTCGTCACCCTGGTGGGGCTTACCGAACCGCTATTTCTTGACCTCGAATATATCAAGAAAGAAAGTATTTTCGGCGAGCGCATCGCGCCGGGCAGTTTGACTTTCGGCATGGCGGAAGGATTGACCGTGCAAACCGGGATCATTCACGGTACCGGCCTCGCCTTTGCCGGCCTCGATCATATGCGCCTTTTCGGTCCCGTGAAGGTCGGCGACACGATCCAGGTGGAGATCGAAGTGCTCGATACCAAAGCGGTGCCACAGCGCGGCGGCGGGATCGTCCGTTACCGGCAATGGGTGAAGAACCAGCGCGGCGAAGCCATTATGGAATACGACGTCGCCCGTTTGATCCGCGGCGCAGGAAAGATTGAGAGCTGAGCATGGCATCGGAACAAGCGACTATGCAGTTCGGTGTATTGTTGCCGACGCGCGAAGCGGTCATGTCCCGATGGCGCGATCCAGCGCCGATCTATCAACTGGCGGAGCGCGCCGAGGAATTGGGGTTTCACTCCGTCTGGGTGGGTGACAGTCTCACCGCCCGGCCCCGGGTGGAAGCGCTGGCGACCTTGGCCGCCGTGGGCGCGCGCACGCGGCGCGTGCGGCTCGGCACGTCGATCTTTCTGGCGGCGCTAAGGCAGCCCGTGATGCTCGCCTACCAACTCGCCAGCGTGGACTGGCTCGCCGGCGGGCGAGTCGATCTCGGCATCGGTTATGGCCGGCCCAACGACGGGGCCCATGAATTAGAATACCGCCATGTCGGCATTACCGCGGAAAAGCGCATCAAGCGCAGCGAAGAGATCGTCACGGTGCTGCGCCGGCTGTGGCGCGAAAACGACGTCACTCACGAAGGCGCTTTTTGCCGCTTTGAACATGTCACCTTGGAGCCGAAACCGGCGCAATCGGGCGGCATTCCCATCTGGCTTGCCGCCAACGAAGTCGAACCGGGACTAAAACGCGTCGCGCGCATGGGCGACGCCTGGATCAACAACATCAAGACGGCCCAAGCCTTTCGTGAGTGTTGGGACAAAATACAGAGCTATGCGGCGGATGCCGGGCGCGACCCGCGTGCGATTCACCCGTCGATCTACATGACCGTCGCCGGCGGCGCTAAAACCGATGCGGAGGAAGGCATGGAGTTTCTCGCGCAGTATTACAACCGCTCTTACGAAGCGGTGGCAAATTCTATGCTGTGCATCACGGGGAGCTGGGATGAAGTGATCGACAAGATCGAGGCCTACCGCGAAGCGGGCGCACGCACGGTGGTGCTGCGCTTCGCCGCCCGCAATCAAACCCGCCAGCTGGAAAGCTGCGCCGAAGCCTTGGGCCGGCGCGGCCTGTTAAAATGACTCGGCAACAACCCGGCCGCAATCAATTGCCTTTAGCCACAAAGCGCACAAATATATCAATTGTGTCGGGTTCAAGTCGTTCAAGCCGTTCAAATCGCTCAAGCCGTCGAACATCCGACGATCGTTTTGAACTACTTGAACGTTTTGAACTATTTGAACATAAGCGGTGGCGCGACCCATGGGGCGCATCCCGCTTAACTTCTTAGT
>JBEVIO010000459.1:0-5170 GCA_040510635.1 Binatia bacterium
CAACGCGCGCCAAGATCTCGACTTTTTTCCGCGACAAGCAAGGCCGCGTTGTGGTCCCCCTGAAAGTCAGCGGGCCGGTGGAAAATCCCTCGGTAAATTTGAATGCGGGAAAGCTGGTCGAGGCCGGCTTACCGCAGAACGCTGAGAAGGGCTTCAGCGCCTTTTTCAAACGGCTCTTCCGCAGCCGTTGAGCGACGGCGCATTAACAGGATTTAACGGCGCCTTTCCGGCGGGCTGAGAGTTAAGATAAGTCCCTGCAAATTTTTTCCCTGTAATGCTTCGCCCATCGATTGCTCGATGTCGAGCAGCAGTCCGTTGATTTCGTTTTCTTCCGCGCTGCGCTCTGTCGGAGCTTTAAGTTTCTTGCCCGAGTTTCGCACGCAGTCCAGGATCTCTTTGATGCTGATGGTTTCCGGATCGCGGCCCAAGACGAAGGTTTCTTCATCCGCCAGAGGCAAGACCAGCTTCGTTTGCGCGAACATTTCAAGAAATTCTTTGACCATACCAGCAGGCTGGCGCAGCCGAGCGGCCAACTCGGAGACGCTCATCGGATCGAGGCCATGGTAAAAGTTGCGCCCGATCAACACCATCATGTGCAGCACGAGTTTTTCGCGCCCCGCCGGGCTCTGCGCCAATAGCTCCCGGTCGCCTTGGAAGAAATGCACATGTTGATGCGCGTAGCTCACTTGCGCGCCCAGGAGCACGATCATCCAGCCGATGTGCAGCCATAGGAGAAAGAGCAGCAGAATCGCGAAGCTCGAATAGATCGCATAATAACGCGTGGACGAAGCGACAAACACGGCGAACCCCCAGCCCACGGTCTGCCAAAGCAGCGCGGCCACCAGGCCGCCGACCAATGCTGAGCGAATCTTGACGCGCGTATTCGGTATGAAGACGTAAACGAAAGTGAAAGCGGCCCACAGAGTCAGGTACGGCACCAACCGAAGCAACACGAGAATGACCGTGCCGAGGGCTTGCAGCGATAAAAACGCATGAACGATGGCGTTGTTCTGCAGAGTCGCCGTGATCGTTACCGCGGCGAAAACCAGCACCGGCCCGACGAGAATGGCGCTCAAATAGTCGCTGAACCGCCGCGCCAACTTCCGCGGCGCCGTGATCCGCCAAATATGATTGAACGACTCCTCGATCGTGGCCATCAACGACACGACCGTAATGAACAGCGTCACGAAACCGATGCTGCCTAGGGCGCCGGCGCTCATCTTGTCGACGAAGCCGATCAAGTGTGCGGTGATTTCCTGTCCCTTTTCTCCCAATGGCGCGAGCGCCTCGGCGAGCGCCGGCTCCATGCGATTGTGCACGCCGAAACCCTTGAGAATCGAAAAAACCACCGCCAAGAACGGCGCAATCGACAGGAGCGTCTTGAACGCCAGAGCCATCGCCTGAAGCTTCACCTGGTTCTGAAAGAAATCCCGACCGACCATCACGGCGATTTTGAGCGCGGAATGAACCACCCATTTCAAGCGCGTGAGTTCCGAAAGCTCTGAATCGAGAACCTCGTCCAGAACTTTGCTCTTGATCTGCTGGAGGGAGCGTTTTGACTCTTGCACGGATGGGCTCATGGCCGTTTTCGCGCTCTCTGCAATGGAAGCTACAAACCAGCGCGGACTTTATCAGCTTTGTGCGCAGGCGACAAAGGATTTACGACGCGGTTAGCAAGCATGATTGCACGCCGGCCCGACTTGACGGCAATTCGGTGTTTGCCCTATTTTGAATATGAAACTTGTCAAGGCGACCAAACAATTCCAGCGGAGGTATTTTATGACGGCGACTGATAGTGCGTTAAATCTGTTTCTGTTGAAGGCCGACGGGCTGGTGCGTTGTCGTTGGGATGGTGCGGCAGAACAGGCCGAGATTCTCAACGGCGCGCTTGAGGGCGAAACGGTGCGCGAAGTGGCGCGCGATCCGTTTCGTCCGAACCGACTGTATGCAGCGACTTTGACCGAGATTCATGTCAGCGAAGACAACGGCGCGAGTTGGCAGTGGCTTCCCTCCGGCGGCATCGACCGGCGCGATATTTGGACGATGGCGGTGCATCCAATGCGGGCTAACGAGATTTACGTCGGCACGCTGCCCGCGGCCGTCTATGTCAGCGAGAACGGCGGCCGGTCGTTTCGCGAGCTTTCGGCGTTCCGCAGTTTGCCCGATTACGACAAGTGGACGTTTCCACCGGGTCCACACGTGGCGCATGCGCGCTGCATCTCGCTCGATGCGCGGGTGCCGGACGAAATCATCGTCGGTATCGAAGAGGGCGGCGTCGCGCGCAGCCGCGACCGCGGCGCGACTTGGGAAGATATCAGCGGACCGGCGAGTTCGACCGCTTTTCCGAAGATCAATGATCCAGCAGGCATTGTGCCTTACGAGATGGGTCAACATGAAAATGGCCGCGTCTATCGCGACGTGCATTGGATAACGCGCCATCCGACTCGATTAGAGACAATGTTCGCGAGCACCGGTCTCGGTACCTACCAGACCGATGATAGCGGGCAAACTTGGACCAAATGCGAATACGGCATGGGCCGCGCCTACGCGATTCCTATGGCTAATCACCCTGCGGCCCCCGATCGCTTGTTCCTCGGCGCGGCGGAAAACGGACCCGCCTCTTGGCCGGGTTATCGAACCGTCCGAGCCGGGCCGTACAACACGGTCAAATTCAGTCGCAATACATCAGCGCAAACCGGCGGAGCTAAAACGCAAATTCTGCGCAGCGACGATGCCGGCAAAACCTGGAATCGGCTGGAAAACGGGCTGCCCGCGGGTCATGAGCATATGACCTGCGGTTTTGCCGTCCATCCGAACGATGGCGAAACGCTTTGCGTCGGCTATACCGATGGCTCGGTCTACGCCAGCAAGAATGGCGGTAAAAACTGGCGTCAGCTTAAAGTCCCAGAAGGAAAACTTTACGGCGTTCGCATAGTACCCGCGGCTTAGGGGTGATTCCAGCAATTTTAGGCATTATCCAACGTTCGAGGGAGGATTAATCAATATAAACATGTTTTGGCTTATAGAAAATAGTTGACAGATTTACGGTAATGATTCACAATCGAACTCTAAATCAGTCCAATACGGACGGAAAAGGTGGGATTCGATGATGCGGGAGCGAAAGCGGTTAGTGAGCTATGGTTTGAGTTTGTTGGCTATTACATTTTTGCTTGCATGTGGCAATCCAGCCAACCCGCCGCCGCCGAAATGGACCGCAGAAAATTCCAACCCCTCAGCCGCACCGGCGTCGGCAGCCGCTAAGCCAGCGCCACCCAAGCCTGAAGCCGATAAAGATTCCAGCCTAGAAGCACTGCGCCGAGGCGAAGCAGCGGGCAGTGGGCCGCTCAAGGATATTAGTTTCAATTTTGACAGCGCTAACTTGTCGGAAACGGCGCGCGCGACCTTGAAAGCGAACGCGGAGTGGCTGAAAGCCAATCCGTCTGCGCGCGTACAGATCGAGGGTCATTGCGATGAACGCGGCACCGCGGAGTACAATATGGCGCTCGGCGCCAAGCGGGCTCAGGCTGCGATGGATTATCTCTCGACACTGGGCGTGGCCGCGAATCGACTATCGACGATCAGCTACGGCGAAGAGATTCCGGTATGCAAGGAGCACAACGAGGACTGCTGGGCAAAAAATCGCCGCGCCCGATTCGTTACCTCGGCCGCCAAGCCGGTGTCATGACAAGCTGAGCAGGCGAAACCCGACCGTTTTAAAAGGCCCATGTGCTGTTACATGGGCCTTTTTTTTGGTCGCAGCGGCCATCAATCTCTAGCGAAGAGGTTTAACGTTTCTTTGGCGAACAGCTCGCTCACGTCGAATCTTCTACCCGTCAAGCCTTGCTCGCGAGAATAGCGGGTTGCCGCCTCCAAGGTTGGCAAATTGTTCTTCACACCGTACGAATAAACATCCTCACCCAAAATTTTCCGGGCATATTCTAAATCCAAATTCACCCAAGGCAGCGTTGACAAACCCTCTTCGTAGGACTCGAACGCGAGCTGTTTTGCGGCTTCGAATCCCTGGGTCAAACGCACCGCGAGCGAAGGATCTTGCTCATAAATCGCGCGGCGGAGGACGACCAGATGCATGATCGGAAAGATTTTCGTTTGACGATAATACTCGGCTTCGACGGCGCGACAATCGGGAAAAAGCCGTTGCACGAGCGGCGAACCTTGCAAAAACGCGCGCGGCGACGAGGTGACCGCGAGGGCATCGAGCTTGCCGTCTTCGAGCAGAACGTCGAGAGTTTCATCCTTGCCGATGTTGTCGATGCGGATGCCCGGCGGAATCTCGATTGCGACATGCTCGGAACGACGCCGAAACCAGTGAATATCTTGCGGTGCCACGCCGTATTGATCTTGCAATAAGCCGCGCACGAAGAGCAGTGCGGTCATCGAGTAATCGGCGATGCCGACTCTTTTGCCTTTGAGATCTTCCGGTTGGTTGATGCCCGCCTTGGCGTTGACCCAGATATAAGCATGACGGAAGACTCGCGATGGAAACACGGGGATCGCGACGAATCGATCGTCGCTCTTGCCGAGCGCGATCATGTAATTCGATAATGACATCTCCGAGACGTCGAATTCTTCGTCGCGAAGCATGCGCAGAAAGATCTGCGACGGCGGCGAGATATTGATAAACTTTATATCGATCCCGTCGACTTTGACTCTACCGTCCGCCAGGGCGCGCGTATGATCGTAGTCGCGACAACCAATCGTAATCGTCCGATTCGCCATCTGTTCTCCCTCGTGCTTTTCGTTAAAACGGTTAGACTCTAGGTGCAACCGGGGCGAGAAGTCAACGAGAGAACGCCGGGAATCAACGTTCTTCACCGTGCCAGAGTTCTGCAAGCGGCCGGCTAGTCGCCAAGCGAGCATGCTCGGTTAACTTCAAAGCGTCGGTGGATGAAAGTACGAAGAAAAATTGATTGCGTGCGCCGCTGTTCTGCCTATGAACACGATTAAACTAAACTTATGTCGGGCGGTTACCTCGTCGCTGCTGCTTTGACCTGGGCGTAGTCGGTCCAGTCCTGCAGCACTTTGAGCACGCCGTCTTGAACCAGCGTGGTCATTTCTTGCGCCCGCGCGACTTTAAACAACTCGGTTGCTGTCGCCCGAGTGTGAATTAATTTTTTGATCTCATCGCTGATGAGCAAGAGCTCATGCAAGC